>JANMIB010000161.1:0-4525 GCA_031375605.1 Allobosea sp.
GGCGCACATCGATCCACTTGGCGATGCCCAGCTTGGGAACGTAGGTCGAAGGTCCACTCATGGTTCTCTTCTTTCTCTCGTCTCAGTTTCAACCGATACGGATTTTGCTGTCAGTCAGAAAGGCATAGGGCGGCACGGGCAGGTTCGCAGGTGCAGGGCCTTTGCGAATGCGACCAGACGTGTCGTAATGTGAGCCATGGCAGGGGCAGAACCAGCCGTTGAACTCGCCGCGAACCTCACCGGCAGCCGAACCGCCCGGAATACAGCCCAGATGGGTGCAGGAACCATACAGCACAAGCCACTGCTCCTTGCCGGCCTTGACGCGCGCCGCGTCTGCCTGCGGATCGGGCAGTGATGCAAGATTGACCTTGGCCGCCTCGTCGATCTCGGACTTGGTGCGGTTGCGCACGAAAATCAGCTTGCCGCGCCAGAACAACTTGATGCCCTGCCCTTCGGCCACAGGCGTAAGGTCAACCTCAATGGGGGCGCCTGCCGCGATGGTCTGCGCATTGGGCGCAAGCTGGCGCACAAAAGGCACAGCAAGGCCGACAACACCGATCACACCCATGGCACCAGTCGCAAGGAAAAGCATGTCGCGGCGGGTTGGTTCGCTCGTTTGCATCGATTTGACTTCGGCCACTGTCCTGCCTCTTTCGCGTCACATCAGACCGACTGGAACAAGCCATGTCATCTGATTGGTTTAATTATCATTGTATGTGGCAAAACCTCGCCACAATGCAATGCGACCACACGTCGCCTGAACTGGCAAAACATGGTCTTGCGAGCAAAACTGCCCGTCAGCGGCTGTTTTGCATGGCTCCAAAGTGAAGTCCAGATACGAAAGGACGCATGCAAACTGCAGATACTGGCCCATGGCAGCAGCCCGCAATTGTCTGCTGGTCTCACTTTGCAGGTTCAGTCGACATTTCCTGCGCATCCAGCCCCAGAAAACCGCCGGACTGGCGCGCCCAGAGCCTCGCATAGAGCCCGCCACGCAGGACCAGTTCAGGATGCGTGCCCTGGTCCACGATGCGCCCCTTGTCCATCACGACAAGCCGGTCCAGTGACGCGATGGTGGACAGCCGGTGCGCGATCGCGATCACGGTCTTGCCAGCCATCAGCCCCGTCAACTGTTCCTGAATGGCGGCCTCGACCTCCGAATCAAGCGCCGATGTGGCCTCGTCGAGCACAAGGATCGGTGCATTCTTGAGGATCACGCGCGATATGGCGATGCGCTGGCGCTGGCCGCCGGAGAGCTTCACGCCACGCTCGCCCACGCGGGCATCATAGCCCGTGCGCCCCTCGAAATCGTTGAGGCCAAGGATGAAATCGTGGGCAGATGCAGCTTTTGCAGCCGCGATGATGTCCGCTTCGCGCGCATCAGGCCTGCCATAGGCGATGTTCTCACGAATCGAGCGATGCAGCAGAGAGTTGTCCTGCGTCACGGTGGCGATCACGCCCCGCAGACTGTCCTGCCTGACCTTCGCGATGTCCTGCCCGTCGATCAGGATGCGCCCGCCCTGCAGGTCATAAAGCCGCAGCAGCAGATTGATCATGGTCGATTTGCCAGCGCCGGACGGGCCGATCAGACCAATTCGCTCGCCCGGCCTGATCGTCAGGCTCAGATCCTCGAAAACGCCGCTTTCCTTTCCGTAGTGGAAGCGCACATGGTCGAGCACGATCTCGCCTTTGCCGATCGACAGCTCAGGCGCGCTGTCGATGTCCACGAGGGTGTGAGGCTTGGCGATGGTCTCCATGCTCTCCTTGATCGTGCCGATGTCTTCGAAGATCGACCGCACCTGCTGGATGACCCAGCTCGACATCTGGATCAGCCTCAGGACAAGGCCGATGCCGGCTGCCATCTCGCCCGGCGTCATCAGCCCGCGCGACCACAGCCAGAGCGAGACCCCGGAGGCGACGACGATCAGCAGGCTGTTCATGGCCTGCAGGATCACGCTGACCACGGTGATCAGGCGGGTCAGGTCGAGGAATGTAGACGACCACTGCGCCAGGGCTTGACGGACCGACGAACGCTCGGCATCGCCGCGGGCAAACAGCTTGACCGTCATGATGTTCGTGTAGCTGTCGACGATCCGGCCGGTGGCGGCAGAGCGGGAGTTGGAGTTGACCTCCGACCGTTCCGTGGCGCGCGGCACGAAATAGGCGACCAGCAGCCCGTAGCCCACCATCCATGCCAGCACGGGCAGCATCAGCCAGAAACTGACGGCGCTGAAGAAACCGATCACCACGCCCGCGAACACCAGCACATACCACATGTCGTCGATGACCTCGACCGTGACGGCGCGCACCGATTGGCCCGCCTGGATCACGCGTGAGGACAGACGCCCGGCGAAGTCATTCTGGAAATATGACAGCGAGTGCCCAAGCGTGTAGACGTGGCTGCGCCATCTGATGCGATTGGTGAGCTGCGGCACCACGACCTGATCGACGACCGCGTGGTTGGCGAAGTACACCACCGGCCTGACGACCAGCAGCAGGAACGCAAACCCAGCCAGAAGCCAAACATGGTCACGGAACACGACCTCAGGCGTGCTCTTGGCGACAAGATCAATCAGCCACCCAAGCAGCACGTAAAGCGATGCCTCGATCAGGCTGAACAGGAAAGCCGTGATCAGCATCACGACGAACCAGCCGCGCAACTCCCGAATGTGAAACCAGATGAAGCTCCACACGGTGTCGGGCGGGGTCTTGCGCTCGTCAAAGGGCTCAAACACGTCAACGCGTGTCTCGAGCCAGCGGAAAAGGCGGCTTAGCATGGTGGCCTCTCCCTGTTTCGGTTCGGCAAGACTTGTTTTGAAGTGGGACAGCCTCCTAACCCGGCACGCTGGCCGGGCCAAGGGAAAACCCGATCACGCTTTGGTGCTTGGCCACGAGCGCATGCCCTGCAACTCCCGGAAAGCACGTTCGGATGCCCATCAAAGCGACTTGACGCCGCCCCTCCCACACGCACATCTCGCCAATGATCCGCCTCGCCCTGTTCCAGCCCGACATTCCGCAAAACACCGGCACGATGGTCAGGCTCTGCGCCTGCCTGGGCGTTTCCATCGACATCATCGAGCCATGCGGCTTTGATGCCAGCGACCGCAACTTCCGCCGTGCCGGGATGGACTATGTCGAACGCGCTGCCATCACCCGTCATGACAGCTTTGCAGCATTTGACGCCTGGCGCGCCGGTGCAGCACACAGGCTGGTCCTGATCGAAACCGACGGCCAGGTGCCCTACACGGACTTCACATTCTCAAGCGGCGATGTATTGCTGGTCGGCAGGGAGTCAGCCGGTGTCACCGCTGAGGTCTATGCGGCCGCCGAGGCCAGCGTCTTCATCCGGCAGATGCCGGGTTTGCGCTCGATCAATGTGGCAGCGGCCGCTTCCATGGTTCTGGGTGAAGCCCTTCGCCAGACGGGCAGGCCGCGTGATGTGTTGGGACAAGACGTATGAACGAGACAGTTTCCATGCTGACAACACCTGATGAAAAGACTGCGAACCTTGCCGCCGCCAGCCTTGAGCACGGGGAAGCGATGAAACCCCGTGCCCGTGCCACGTTCGAGGCCCTGCGTGACCGGATCTGCGCCGCTTTCGAGAAGGTCGAGGATGAGTGCACCGGCCCGTTCCATGCCGACGCGCCGAAAGCCGCCGGCCGGTTTGTCCGCACTCCGCACGCGCGCACCAACCATGATGGCACGCCAGGCGGCGGCGGCGTGATGTCGATGATGCACGGCCGCGTGTTCGAGAAGGTCGGCGTGCATGTCTCGACCGTGTTCGGCACCTTCCAGCCTGAATTTGCCGGGCAGATTCCCGGCGCTGCCGAAGATCCGCGCTTTCATGCGACAGGAATTTCACTGATTGCCCATCCGTGGAATCCGCATGCACCGACCGTTCACATGAACACGCGCTTCGTGGTGACGACAAAGCCATGGTTTGGCGGCGGCGCGGACCTGACGCCGGTGCTGGTGCGCCGCCGCAATCAGGAAGATGCTGACAGCGTGCATTTTCACGCCGCGATGCGCACGCCCTGCGAAGCGCACGGGGTCGACTATCCCGCCTACAAGAAATGGTGCGACGAGTATTTCTACCTCAAGCACCGCAACGAACCGCGCGGCATCGGCGGCATCTTCTATGACTATCGCTGGACCGGCGACGCTGAGAGCGACCTTGCCTTCACCCGCGATGTCGGCCTTGCCTTCCTCGATGCCTATCTGCCGATCCTCACCCGCAACATCGTGCTGCCGTGGACCGAAGCTGACCGGCACGAGCAGCAGGTGCGGCGCGGGCGCTATGTCGAATACAACCTGCTTTACGACCGCGGCACGATTTTCGGGCTCAAGACCGGCGGCAATGTCGATGCCATCCTGTCAAGCATGCCGCCCACGGTGAAGTGGCCATAGTCACTTCGTCGCAAAGCTGACATCACCTCGACATGCCAGCGGTCCATGTATCGGGCGTCCCAACAAAGGAGCCTGACATGACCTTTTCCCAAGGCGATACCGTCAACGTGAAATCCGG
>JANMIB010000189.1:0-4864 GCA_031375605.1 Allobosea sp.
CTTGACCTCGGCCCCGATGAACAGGCACGCCACCACCGCCGCGAGAGAGCCGATGAATGTGAGCAGCGCCAGCCGCCTGATCCAGCGCGGAGACAGGCACGACACGAACAGGAGAATCAAGACCGCAGGCGCGAGGAAAACGGCTTGCCGGTTGACGAAATGAAACGTCGCCAGCCCCAGCCGTTCGGCCACGGGCGGCCCGCCCGCCATCAGCAGAACGACGCCGATCACCATCAGCCCGAACACCGAGAACAGCAACGTGCGGTCCACTGTCCACCACCAATTGCCCAGAAGGGTCGGCTCGGCACGTGATGACATGGTGTAGACCGCTCCGCAAAAGACTGAGGTCCAGCCACGGCAAAACCCGCGCTGTAACGCCCCGTTCACCATGTGGGGCAAGGGTTAAAAGAGCGTTGACTAGGGAAGCCTTGATCATGCCGGCTGTGAAGGCTCACGGGAATTGGAAGGCATCTCAACACCCTTGCCCTCTCTCTATTTCTCATATAAACATATCCTTATATCTTTTATCGGAACCGTTTGATGGTTGCTGCCGGTCATCAGTCCTTGTCCACGCTCCTTGCAGGCCTTCGCGCGGCGGGTGAGGAAACACGGCTGCGGATTCTGGCCTTGCTGGCCAAGGGCGAGTTGTCTGTTTCGGACATGACCGACATTCTGGGCCAGTCCCAGCCCCGGATTTCGCGCCACCTCAAACTGATGTCCGAAGCAGGCCTGATCGAGCGCCACCGTGAAGGCGCATGGGCATTTTTCCGCTTGGCACAGGGCACTCCTGCAGGAGTGCTGGCACGCTCATTGGCAGAAACCATCAGCCTCGATGACAGCGTGGTGGGTGCCGATCATGACCGGCTCGCCGCCGTCCGTGCGCAGCGCTCACAGGCAGCGCAATCCTATTTTGCCCGCGTGGCGCGCGACTGGGACCGTGTGCGCACGCTCCATGCACCTGATGAAGCGGTGGAAGCGGCCGTTGCAGACCTGATCGGGGCTGGCCCCATCGGATCGCTGCTAGATCTCGGCACAGGCACAGGCCGCATGCTTCAGCTCTTCGGTCCACGCGCTGCCCGCGCCGTTGGTGTGGATGCCAGCCACGCCATGCTGGCCGTCGCCCGCGCCAACCTCGAACGCGCCAGGCTGCCGCGCGTGGAATTGCGCCAGGGCGACATCTACGCCCTGCCCTTCGGCCGCAACGCTTTCGATGTGGTGATCGTGCATCAGGTGCTGCACTTCCTTGATGATCCGGCCCGCGCCCTGCGGGAGGCCTCCGCCGCGCTGGCCCCAGGCGGACGCATGATCGTGATCGATTTTGCGGCGCATGATCTTGAATTTCTGCGGGCCGAGCACACCCATCGTCGCCTTGGCTTCACCGATGAGCAGATGAGCGAATGGTTTGCGGAAGCTGGTCTGCGGACACTTGCCCCGCGCACGGTCGGCTCTGGTTCAGGCGATGCTGCCAAGCTCACCGTCACCCTCTGGATTGCCGAAGACACGCGCCTGCGCGGTGATGTCCCGCTTCGCATGAATGCCCTGACACAGAATATCAATCGTGAGGTTGCCTGACATGGCCTTGTCCTATCGCCCGAGCCGCCATTCATCCCGCCGCCCGAACGTCTCGTTCGAGTTCTTCCCGCCGAAGAACGCCGAGATGGAACTGGCTCTGTGGGACAGCGTGCAGAGGCTTGAAACGCTGAGCCCCAGCTTCGTGTCCGTGACCTATGGCGCAGGCGGCTCCACCCGTGAGCGCACCCACAACACGGTCAAGCGGATGGTGGACGAGACGGGCCTGAAGCCTGCGGCGCACCTGACCTGCGTGTCTGCCTCGAAGGCCGAGGTGAACGAGGTCATCCAGTCCTATTGGGATGCAGGCGTGCGCCATATCGTTGCCTTGCGCGGCGATCCGGCAGGCGGGCTCGGCACGAGTTACGTGCCGCATCCGGATGGCTACCACCAGACGTCCGATCTGGTGTCTGGAATCAAGCAGATCGGTGATTTCGAGATCACGGTGTCTGCCTACCCCGAGAAGCACCCTGAAGCTGCCTCGCTTGATGACGACATCGACGCGCTCAAGATGAAGGTCGATGCCGGTGCCACACGCGCCATCACACAATTCTTCTTCGATAATGACGTGTATTTCCGCTTTCTCGACAAGGTGCGCGCGCGCGGCATCATGATTCCCATCCTGCCCGGCATCGTGCCTGTCCAGAATTTCAAGCAGACGGCAAACTTCGCCCGCAAGACCGGGGCGAGTGTGCCGCAATGGCTGGCTGACCGCTTCGAGGGGCTTGAGGACGACGTGGCCACACGCCGCCTTGTGGCCGCCGCCGTCTGCGCCGAACAGGTCATTGATCTGGTGGATCGCGGCGCTACGGATTTGCACTTTTACACCATGAACAAGGCCGATCTCGTCTATGCCATCTGCCATCTGGTCGGCATCAAGCCTGCGCCAATGGCTGTGGCTGTGGCTGTGGCGGCTGAATGACAAAGAGATGACCGGCACAAGGCCGGTCATGACACTGCCTGAATGTTGTTTGCGATGGATAAAGCCATGACCTCCCTCTTCCCGCCCGTTGACGGCCCCGCCATCACCAAAGCCCTGCGTGAGGCAGCATCCGAGCGCATCCTTGTCATCGATGGCGCGATGGGCACGGAAATCCAGAACCTGAAGCTCTCGGAAAGCGACTTTCGTGGCGAGCGCTTCAAGGGCTGGAACCACGACCTCAAGGGCAACAACGACCTTCTGGCGCTGACCATGCCGGATGCCATCCGCCAGATTCACCTCGATTATTTCCTGGCCGGCTCCGACATTGTCGAAACCAACACCTTCTCATCGACCGAAATCGCCCAGGCTGATTACGGCATGGAGGCGCTGGCCTATGAGCTCAACGTCGAGTCAGCCCGTCTCGCCCGCGAGGCTGCCATCCTTGCCGAGAAGCACGATGGCCGGGTGCGTTATGTTGCAGGCGCAGTCGGGCCGACCAACCGCACACTGTCGATCTCGCCGGATGTGAACAACCCCGGCTTCCGCGCCGTGACCTTCGATCAGGTGCGTGACAGCTACGCCGAGCAGGTGCGCGGTCTGATCGATGGCGGCGCGCAGATCATCCTGATCGAGACGATCTTCGACACGCTCAATGCCAAAGCCGCCATCGTTGCGGTCGAAAATGTCTTCCATGATCGCGGCATCCGCCTGCCCGTGATGATCTCGGGCACGATCACCGACCTTTCGGGGCGTACGCTGTCAGGCCAGACCACGGAAGCCTTCTGGTATTCGGTCAAGCACGCCAACCCGTTGACGATCGGCCTGAATTGCGCACTCGGAGCCAGGGAAATGCGCGCCCACATCGCTGACTTGAGCCGCGTCGCCGATACACTTGTGTGTGCCTATCCCAACGCTGGCTTGCCAAATGAATTCGGCCTTTATGACGAGCGCCCCGAAGCCACCGCACACATGCTGGCGGAATTTGCCGATAGCGGCCTCGTCAACATGGTCGGCGGTTGCTGCGGCACGACGCCCGCCCACATCCGCGCCATTTCCGAAGCGATGAAGGGCAAGGCCCCGCGCAAGCCTGCCACGCCGAAAACCATGCTGCGGCTGGCCGGCCTTGAGCCGTTCAACCTCGATGACAACATCCGCTTCGTGAACATCGGCGAGCGCACCAACGTCACGGGCTCGGCCAAATTCCGCAAGCTGATCAAGGAAGGCGACTTCGCCGCCGCGCTCGATGTGGCGCGCGACCAGGTCGCCAACGGCGCGCAGGTCATCGACGTCAACATGGATGAAGGCCTGCTCGATTCCGAAAAGGCGATGGTTGAATATCTCAACCTGATTGCCTCCGAGCCGGACATCAGCCGCGTGCCGATCATGGTCGACTCGTCCAAGTTCCCGGTTATCGAGGCCGGCCTGAAGACCATTCAGGGCAAGCCGGTTGTCAACTCCATCTCCATGAAGGAAGGCATCCCGGCCTTCATCGAACAGGCCCGCATTTGCCGCCTCTATGGCGCGGCGGTCGTGGTCATGGCCTTTGATGAGAAGGGCCAGGCCGACAGCTACGAGCGCAAGGTCGAGATCTGCACGCGCGCCTATCATATCCTTGTGGACGAGATCGGCTTCCCGCCCGAAGACATCATCTTCGATCCGAACATCTTCGCGGTCGCAACCGGCATTGAAGAACACAACGACTACGGCAACGCCTTTATCAATGCGACCAAGACGATCCGCGAAACGTTGCCTCATGCCCACATCTCGGGCGGTGTCTCCAACCTCTCGTTCTCCTTCCGCGGCAATGAGCCGGTGCGCGAAGCCATGCACTCGGTGTTCCTGTATCACTGCATCAATGTTGGCATGGACATGGGCATCGTAAATGCCGGACAGCTTGGCGTTTACGAAAACCTCGACGCTGAACTGCGCGAATTGTGTGAAGACGTGGTGCTGAACCGCCGCAATGATGCCACGGAGCGCCTGCTCGATGCCGCCGCCCGTTTCAAGGGCGATGGTTCGGTTTCGGTGAACCTGAAGGACATGGCCTGGCGCGATAACCCGGTCGAAAAGAGGCTGGAACACGCGCTGGTCAATGGCATCACCGAGTTCATCACGGTCGATACCGAGGAGGCCCGCGCCAAGGCGGCGCGGCCACTGCACGTCATCGAGGGCCCGCTGATGGCCGGCATGAACGTGGTCGGCGACCTGTTCGGGGCCGGCAAGATGTTCCTGCCACAGGTGGTCAAGTCCGCCCGCGTCATGAAACAGGCCGTGGCCTATCTCATGCCCTACATGGAGGAAGAAAAGCGGCTCTCGGGCCAGAGCCAGTCCTCCGCCGCCGGCAAGGTGCTGATGGCGACAGTGAAGGGCGAT
>JANMIB010000196.1:0-11704 GCA_031375605.1 Allobosea sp.
CCCGGTACAGGAAGCGCTTGTCGCCACCCTGCGCGAGGTGGCCAAGGCCGCGCCGTTCTTCACGCCGCGCATGCCGAAGACAGACAAGCCGTTTTCCGTGAAGATGACCAATTGCGGCGCGCTGGGCTGGGTCTCTGATGCCAATGGCTACCGCTATCAGCCTCTGCACCCCGAAACCGGCATGCCCTGGCCGCCGATGCCGGACGTGCTGACCCATGCCTGGGCTGATCTCGCTGACTATCCGCACCAGCCCGAGGCGTGCCTGGTGAACTTCTATGAGAGCACCGCGAAAATGGGCCTGCATCAGGACCGTGACGAAGAGAGTTTCGATGCGCCTGTGCTCTCAATCTCGCTGGGTGACACGGGCGTTTTCCGGGTTGGTGGCACGACACGAGGCGGGCCGACCGTCTCGGTCAAGCTGCAATCAGGCGACGCACTGAGCTTTGGCGGACCTGCGCGTCTCGCCTTCCATGGCATCGACCGGATCATCCCCGGCACATCGACCCTGCTTCCGCAAGGCGGGCGGATCAACCTCACGGTGCGGCGGGTGACAAAAGCGTGAGGGATGCCCCAGGTTCCGGTCAATGCGCCTCGTCCCAGTTGCTTGCCGCCCGCGCATCCACCTGAAGCGGGACCTTCAGGCTTAGCGCCGGCAGCGGTGCGTCTATCATCACCTTGCGGATGATGGGAAGCGCGCGTTCGACCTCGCTTTCGGGGGCCTCGAACACCAGTTCGTCATGGACCTGCAGCAGCATGCGCACATTGAGGCGTGCATCAGCCAGCGCACCGTCCATCCGGATCATGGCGCGGCGGATGATGTCCGACGCCGAGCCCTGGATCGGCGCGTTGATCGCCTGCCGCTCGACGAAGGCGCGCATCTGCGGATTGGAGGATGACGCGTCGGGATAGTGGCAGATGCGCCCAAAAATCGTCGCGACATGGCCGTGCGTGCGCACGAAGAGCTTGGTCTCGTCCATGTAGGCACGGATGCCCGGAAAGCGTTCAAAGTATTTCTTGATGTAAGCGCCCGCCTCCTCGCGCCCGATGCCAAGCTGGTTGGCAAGTCCGAAGGCGGAAATCCCGTAGATGATGCCGAAATTGATCGCCTTGGCCCGGCGGCGCACCTCTGACGGCATGTCCTTCACCGGCACCCCGAACATCTCGGACGCCGTCATGGCGTGAATGTCGATGCCGTCGGCAAAGGCCTGCCGAAGCTGAGGTATGTCGGCAATGTGGGCCAGCAGGCGCAGTTCGATCTGGCTGTAATCCGCCGAGATCAGCTTCATGCCTTTCTCGGGAATGAACGCGGTGCGGATCTGCCGTCCCTCGGCGTTGCGCACCGGGATGTTCTGCAGGTTGGGGTCGGATGATGACAGCCGCCCGGTGGTCGTGGCTGCCAGCGAAAACGAGGTGTGGATGCGGTTCGTCTGTGCATTCACATAGGTAGGCAAGGCATCGGTGTAAGTCGATTTGAGCTTGGTGAGCTGCCGCCAGTCAAGAATGCGCGATGGCAGGGCGTGGCCCTGTTCGGCCAGGTCTTCCAGCGCGCCAGCGCCCGTGGCCCACTGGCCGGTGGCGGTTTTCTTGCCGCCGGGCAGACCCATCTTGCGGAACAGGATGTCCCCGAGTTGCTTGGGCGAGCCGACATTGAACTTCTCGCCGACGATCTCCTGGATCTCGTCCTCCAGCGCCGCAGCCTTCTGCGCGAACTCGCCGGACAGCCGCGACAGGATTTGCCGATCAATGGACACCCCGCGCCGCTCCATGCGGGCCAGCACCGGCACCAGCGGCTTTTCCAGCGTGTCATAAACGCTTTGGCGCCCGCTTGCGCTGAGCCGCGCCTTGAAGATGCGCCAGAGACGCAAGGTCACATCCGCATCTTCCGCCGCATAGGCCGTGGCCTTGGCGATGGGCACGCGGTCGAAGGTGATCATCGCCTTGCCGGTGCCGGCCACCTCGCTGAACGGGATGGTGGCGTGGCCGAGATGGACCTCGGACAGTTTGTCCATGCCGTGATTGTTGATGCCGGCATCCAGCACATAGCTCATCAGCATGGTGTCATCGCCGGGGGTGATCTCGATGCCGTGGCGCGACAGAAGCAGCCAGTCATATTTGAGATTCTGGCCGACCTTCAGGACGCCGGGGTCTTCCAGCAGCGGCTTGAGGATCGCGACCGCCTCGGCTACGGGGATCTGGTCTGGCTCCAGGCCGGAGCCGAACAGGTCAGCCCCGCCCCTGTGGATGAGCGGAACGTAACACGCGACATTCGGCGCAATGGCAAGCGAGATACCGACCAGATCGGCCTTCATGGCGTCCAGCGCGGTGGTTTCGGTGTCGATGGCCACCACGCCCGCCTCGTGCGCCATGGCAACCCATTCCGCCAAGCGGGCAGCGCTGCGTACACATTCATAGCCCTCTCGGTTGACGGGCGTGGCTTTCACAGTCTCAGCCACCTGCTCCGCGTGGCGGCTGGCCGTGTTGCCGGGCATGGCAGGTTTTGGCGCTGCAATGTCGCTGGTTGCAGCTCCGTTGGGGGCTGATGCGGCTGTGTCACCCGCGCCAGACGTATCAGATGCAGGCCCGGCACCATCCCCCCAGCCGGTGCCAGCCCCGCGCATGGCATAATCTGGCGCAGGGTCGATGGCCGACACATCAGCCTCGTAGGCTTCGGCCACACGCCGGGTTGTGGTGTTGAACTCCATGGCTTTGAGGAACGCGATCAGATTGCGCGGATCGGGCGTCGCCACGCGCAAATCGCCGATGGGCACGTCCAGCGGCACATGGGCGTCGAGCAGAACCAGCTTTTTCGAGATGCGGGCTTTTTCGGCATGCTCGATCAGGGATTCACGCCGCTTGGTCTGGGTGATCTTGCCTGCCAGTGCTGCCGCCAGGATGCCTTCGAGGTCGCCGTACTCCGCCACGAGTTGCGCCGCAGTCTTGATGCCGATGCCGGGCACGCCGGGCACGTTGTCGACCGAATCGCCCGCAAGCGACTGCACTTCGACCACCTTGTCCGGCAGCACACCGAATTTCTCGATCACTTCAGGCGCGTCGATGCGCTTGTCCTTCATCGTGTCGAACATGGTGACGCGGTCATTGATGAGCTGCATCAGATCCTTGTCGGACGAGATGATGGTGACATTCGCGCCAGCTTCCGCAGCGATACGGGCATAGGTCGCGATCAGGTCATCGGCCTCGTAGCCGCGCATCTCGATGGAGGGCAGATCGAAGGCGCGTGTCGCGGCACGGATCAACTGGAACTGCGGGCGCAGATCCTCCGGCGGCTCGGTGCGGTTCGCCTTGTATTGATCATAGATCTGGTTGCGGAACGTATCGGATGACGCATCGAAGATGATGGCGATGTGGGTGGCCTTCTCGCCGTCGATCTTGTCACGCAGCAGCCGCCACAGCATGTTGCAGAAGCCTGCGACAGCCCCCACCGGCAAGCCGTCGGACTTGCGCGTCAGCGGCGGGAGCGCGTGATAGGCGCGGAAGATGTAGCCCGAGCCGTCCACAAGGACGAGGTGATCATCAGGCGAGATGGCAGGCGAGGTTTCAGTCATGCCCGGACCATAAAGCGCGTGCGCGTGCGGGTCCATGCCGAGTTGGGGCGTGCCCGCACCTTTGTCGTTGAAGCATTGCGGCCCGCTTCGGGGCACTTATGATGCGCATCATGCCCGAGCCCCACATCACGATTCCGCTGCTGTTTCACGAGCTTCCGCCCACCGAGATGCTGGCCAATGCCGAGGCTTTCCATGCCATCATGCAGCGCAGGCGCACGGTGCGCGATTTCTCGGACAGGCCCGTGCCACGCGAACTGATCGAGACCGCAGTGCTGACGGCGGGCACCGCCCCTTCAGGCGCACACCAGCAGCCGTGGACGTTTGTCTGCATCAGTACGCAAAGCCTCAAGGCCCGCATCCGCGAAGGTGCAGAAGAAGAGGAGCGTGCTTTTTATGCCGGCCGCGCGGGCGATGAATGGCTTGGTGCGTTGGCGCATCTGGGCACCGATGCCAGCAAGCCGTTTCTGGAACATGCACCCTGGCTGATCGTGATCTTCGCCCAGCGCTGGGGGCATGATGCCAGGGGCGGACGCGTCAAGCACTACTACGTGCCTGAATCGGTCGGCATCGCCACCGGCCTGCTGATCGCAAGCCTGCATCAGGCCGGGCTGGCCACGCTCACCCACACACCTGCGCCGATGGGTTTTCTCAACGAGATTTGCGGACGGCCCGACAACGAAAAAGCGCTGATCCTTCTCGTGGTCGGCTATCCGGCGGCTGGCGCGAGGGTGCCTGCGATCTCGCGAAAACCGCTCGGTGATATTGCCAGCTTCCTGTGATGGGCCAGCTTCCTGTGATGGGAACCTGTCATGCCATCTGGAGTCGGGGCATCGCACGTCGCTCCCTCAGCCTGACCCAGCCTGGCCTGCCAAACAGGAACGATGCTCCCGCCCGGCGCGCTGCCAGCTCCATCAGCAATGGCACCGCAATGGCCGCCGCGGTCACGATCAGCGAGACAAGCCCGACATCGGTGATGAAGCCTGTCTTGATCAGCACCATGCGGGTGGCCGCCATGGGAATGGTGAAAGCAAGATAGATGACCAGTGATTTGCCGCCCAGCGCAGCCAGAACATGGCTGATCCGGAGCCGCGACAGGTGCACGGCAACGATGATCAGGGACAACGCGCCAAACAGCCCCAGGACAAGGCTCACGGCTGGCGATGCGGCAGAAGAATTGCCGGAGATGCCAAGACCTGCCGGCCAAACAACAATCGCCGTCATCAGAGCCGTGACCAGAACCATGGCCAGGGAAAGATCGGGTTTTGCCCGTGCATCCTTTGCAAATTCCGCCACCATCGGCGCAAACCGGCAACCGACGACGAAGAACACGAAGCGACTTGCGAATTCATCCAGCGCTGTCCAACCGGTCTCCGGCGCTGCAAGATGGATGATCGCGGCCACGATCAACACAGCCAGAGCCGGGACAGCTGCGGTGAGCCGCGCCACCACCGCAAACAGGGCCAGAGCATGTATGAACCACAGTGAGCTGGACGGCTCGATGAACGACATGGCCGCCCAGCGAAGGGCCGATGCAGGACTGTCCAGCGCCAGGAACCCGCCCTTGACCACAAGCAGGATGACGGACCACAGCATCAGGAAATAGACAAAGTGCAGAACTCGCCTGTCCAGCACCTCGGCCCATGAGCGCTGCATCATGCCAGCGAAAAAGAACCCGGCCAGCAGGAAGAAGGCCGGGATGCGGAACGGCCTCGCAAACTCGACCACCGGTCCGAGCCAGCCTTGCCCGTGCATGGCGTCCTGGGTGCCAAGCGTCGAATGCATCATCACAACAAGGATGATGCTCATGCCCTTGGCAATGTCGGCCCATGCGAGCCGCTTGCCTGAAGCTGTTGTTGTCTTTGCGCGCATACCTGACTGGCTCCCACTCCGTTTGGCAACGAAAGCGTCCCGAAACGGGACATCTCGATCACCAACACAGCGTCATGGTGCTGTGGTCGCAAAGTGTGGGCCGCCTCATGGCCGGTGTTTAAGACAGTACGCGCCGCATCACAGATGCAAAGCGCTGGCGCACCACGTCGCGGTGCAGGTGACGGCCTTCGCTGATCACCAGCTTGCCGCCGACGCGCACTTGCCTGATGGGCAGTTCCGGCGCGGCAAAGATCGCGCTGTCGAGGAGCACATTGCCGGAACGTCCAACCAGCGCCGGGTTCTCGCCGTCGAGCGTCACCAGATCGGCGCGCAGGCCAGGCGCAATGGCCCCGATGGCGCGGCCACTTGCCTGCGCGCCTCCGCGCAACGCAGCACCGTAAAGCGCGACGCCGACAGAGCCGCCGACGGGCGCAAGACGTGACCTCAGCCGATCACGAAGGCGCTGGGAATATTCAAGCTGACGCAACTCGGAAGCGACACCGATCTGGACATTGGAATCGGTGCCGATGCCAAATTGGCCGCCATGCTCTGCAAACGCCACACCATCAAAGATGCCATCGCCCAGATTGGCTTCCGTGACGGGGCAAAGACCGGCAACGGCCCGATCCTTTGCCAGGCCGTCGCGCTCTGCAGCCGACAGATGCGTGGCATGGATCAGGCACCATTGCGGGCCGGTCTCAACCCGCGCCCGCAGCCACTCGACCGGGCGCTGGCCGGACCAGGCCAGGCAATCTTGAACCTCCTTCTCCTGCTCGGCAATGTGCAGGTGAATGGGCGCGCTGCCTGCCATCTCCCTGACCAGATCAAGATCGCTCTCCGCCACGGCCCGCAGCGAGTGCGGCGCGATGCCAACGACCGAATCGTCAAGCCGCGCGACAACCTTGCGCGATGCGGCCAGCAGCGCGGCGAACATATCCGGATCATTGATGAAGCGCCTCTGGCCATGGCCCGGTGCCTGCGCGCCAAAACCGCCGAAGCGGTAGAGCACCGGCAAAAGCGTGAGGCCTATATCGGTCTCGCCAGCCGCCTGAGCGATGGCAGCGGCCATGGCTGCCAGATCAGCGTAGGGACGGCCATCAACATCGTGGTGCAGATAGTGGAACTCGCAGACGCTGGTGAAGCCACCCTCCAGCATTTCGACATAAGCCTGCGCCGCGATGGCCGCGACATCGTCCGGGGTCAGCCGGTCAAGGAAGCGGTACATCACCTCGCGCCAGGTCCAGAACGAATCATCGGATGTGCCGCGCACCTCGCCGAGGCCGGCCATGCCGCGCTGGAAGGCGTGGCTATGCAGGTTCGGCATGCCCGGCAGCGTCAGGCCGCTGATGCGGGTGGCTCCCCGTGCAGGCAGTGCATCGGCCACAACCGTGCCGAACCTGCCCGATCTGATCGTGACGCTCACGTTCCGCGCGATCCGACCATTGATCAGCGCCTGTTCAAGATGAAGTGTCGGCATGCGTGGTCCTTGCAGGTGCTGAGTTCGAGCCGCACGTTCCCTTGCGCATCCCCTTGCGCCAGCGCATCGATAGCATATCGTCAGCCCATGGCGAGCGTGTGGAACCGGGTTTCAGTGTCGTGACGATCAACAAGGTCTGGCGCAATGCCCGTCTGGCAACGATGGACGCCAACTTGCCGGGCCTCGGGGTCATCGAGCGTGGTGCGGTCGCGGCAGACAGCCATGGCCGCATTGCCTATGTTGGGCCGGACAGCGGGCTGCCATCTCATCTGCTTCAGGATGCGGTGGACTGCGATGGCCGCTGGATCACGCCGGGACTGATCGATTGCCACACCCATCTGGTTCATGGCGGTGATCGCTCGCACGAGTTCGAGATGCGGCTGAACGGAGCCAGCTATGAGGACATCGCCCGCGCGGGAGGCGGCATCGTCTCCACGGTGAAGGCCACCCGCGCCGCCAGCGACGATGAGCTGCTCGCCAGCGCGGACAGGCGGCTTGGTGCGCTGATGGCCGAAGGCGTCACCACGGTCGAAATCAAGTCGGGCTACGGGCTCACGCTGGATCACGAACTCAGGCAGCTCAAGGTCGCGCGCAAGCTGGGGGCAGAGCGCAACGTGGGCGTCCGGACGACATATCTGGCGGCACATGCCGTGCCGCCTGAATTCAAGGGCGATCCGGACGGCTATCTTGACACCGTGCTCGGTGATGCAGCCACAGCGGCCCTCAAGCAGACCGGTCTTGCAGATGCTGTTGACGTCTTCACCGAAAACATCGCCTTCGACCTTGATCAGACCCGCCGCGTTTTCGCGTTTGCGGAACGGTGTGGCCTGCCGATCAAGATACATGCCGAGCAGCTTTCCAACATGGGCGGGGCTGCGCTCGCTGCCAGCCATGGCGCGCTGTCGGCTGATCATCTTGAATATCTGGATGAGGCTGGTGCCGAGGCCATGGCGAAAGCTGGCACGGTCGCGGTGCTGCTGCCCGGCGCGTTCTACTTCATCCGCGAAACGCGCGTGCCGCCGGTCGATCTCTTGCGCAAGGCAGGTTGCCGGATCGCGATCGCCACAGATTGCAATCCCGGCTCCTCGCCGATGACATCGCTGCTGCTGGCGCTCAACATGGCCTGCACGCTGTTTCGCCTCACGCCTGACGAAGCACTGCTGGGCCTGACCCGCCATGCGGCGCAAGCCCTTGGCATGAGCGCGGAGGCCGGCACGCTGGAGGTGAGCAAATCCTGCGATCTCGCGATCTGGGACATCGAGCGCCCGGCGGAGTTGTGCTACCGCATCGGATTCAACCCGCTTCATGCACGTGTTCGGAGGGGCATTTGATGGTAATTACCCCCGGCGAGACCAATCTCGCCCTCTGGCGCGCTGTTCATGGCGGCGCGGCGTTTGAGGTTGATCCGGGCTTCTGGCCACTGATCGAGAAAGGTCACGCCATACTCCTCAGTGCAGCGCGGGGCAATGATGCCGTTTATGGTGTCAACACCGGCTTTGGAAAGCTGGCCTCGATCCGCATCCCGGTGGAAAAGCTGAAAGAACTGCAGGTCAACATCGTGCGCTCGCATTGCGCCGGTGTGGGCGAGGCGCTGCCGGAGCCCGTGGTGCGGCTGGTCATGGGCCTCAAGCTCGCAAGCCTGGCGCAGGGCGCATCCGGCGTACAGGCCGCGACCGTCCGGTTGTTGGTGGACATGCTGCGCCTTGGCGTCATGCCGGTCATTCCGGCGCAAGGCTCTGTCGGCGCATCGGGCGATCTGGCGCCATTGGCACATCTCGCCGCCGTGCTGATCGGCGAGGGCGAGGCTGTGCTGGACGGCGTGCGCCTGAGCGGTGCCGAGGCATTGGCCAAAGCGGGACTGTCTGCCGTGGAGCTTGGCCCCAAGGAAGGGCTTGCGCTGCTCAACGGCACGCAGGTGTCCACAGCGCTGGCGCTGGACGGGCTGTTCGCGCTGGAACGCTGCTTTGCTGCGGCCATCGTCACCGGCGCGCTGTCCACCGATGCGATCATGGGGTCGGATACCCCGTTCCACCCCGCCATCCATGCCCTGCGTCGCCAGCCGGGGCAGATCATGGTGGCGGATGCCCTGCGCGCCATGATGGCGGACAGCGTCATCCGCAGGTCGCACCTTTCAGACGATCCGCGGGTGCAGGACCCTTACTCGATCCGCTGCCAGCCGCAGGTGATGGGCGCGGCGCTCGACGTGATGCGCAGCGCCGCCACCATGCTGCGTGACGAGGCCAATGCCGTGACCGACAACCCGCTGGTGCTGCTGGAAACCGGCGAAATCCTCTCTGGCGGCAATTTCCACGCCGAACCCGTGGCTTTTGCAGCCGACATGCTGGCACTCGCCGCCACCGAAATCGGCAACATCGCGCAGCGCCGCTGCGCCATGCTGGTCGACCCGGTCCTGTCGGGACTTCCCGCCTTCCTGGTGCTGGACCCAGGCCTCCATTCAGGCTTCATGATCGCGGAGGTGGCCAGCGCGGCGCTGGCGTCCGAGAACCGCCAAAAAGCCGCGCCCGCCGTGATCGACACCATTCCCACCTCCGCCAACCAGGAGGACCATGTCTCGATGGCCACCCACGGTGCGCGGCGGCTGGGGCCAATGGCGGACAACCTCTCGCGCATCATCGGCATCGAGGCCATGATGGCGGCGCAGGGGGTGGAGATGCGCAAGCCGCTGGCAACCTCGCCCAGGCTGCAGCAAACCTTCGCCGCGATCCGCACTGTCTCGCCGTTCCTCGACCGCGACCGCGCCATTTCGGCAGAGATGGAAGCCTGTTCCGCACTGGTCAGGGCAGGAGCGCTTGGTGCTGCCCACGCGGACGTGCTGGATGGATTGAGGGTTGCGTGAGATGACGTCGAATCAACCGGCAGCCGGAGGACTTACTCGTATCACCGGAAGCCCCATCCGTTCCCTCCCCGCGTGGCGGGGAGGGAAATGGCCAGCAGTCTTCCTTACTGATGAAACACCTACCAGCTGGGCCGCGGACTTCCCTCCCCGCCACGCGGGGAGGGTCAGGGTGGGGCTCTTTTCTGCCCGCCACACGGGGAGGGTCAGGGTGGGGCCTTCGTCCACAGACATCATCGAACAAGCCGGAGCCGTGGCACCATGAGCACATTCACGCTCAACCACGGCAACAGCCCGCTGATCCTCTCCATGCCGCATCCGGGCACGCACCTGCCTGACGAGGTGCGGGAGCAGCTCAACGACGCCGGGCGCGAGGCGCCCGACACGGACTGGCACATGCGCGAGCTTTATGCCTTCGCGAGCCGCTTCAAGCCCTCCATCATCGAGGCGCACCTGTCGCGCTATGTCATCGACCTCAACCGTGATCCTTCCGGGCAGTCGCTTTACCCTGGCCAGTCCACCACCGAACTGGTGCCGACAACGACGTTCGCCGGCACACCCATCTGGACCACGCCACCCGATCTGGTCGAGATCATCCGGCGGCGCATGGCCTATTTTGAGCCATATCACCAGGCGCTGCGCGGCGAGATCGAGCGGGTGAAGGCCAAGCACGGCTTTGCGCTGCTGTATGACTGTCATTCGATCACATCGGTCATCCCTCGCCTGTTCGAGGGCACATTGCCGCTGCTCAATCTTGGCACCAACAACGTGAACTCATGCGCCCCTGCCGTGCATGCTTCGGCAGAACGCGCCATGCACGAGAGCGGACTGTCCTGCGTGGCCAATGGCCGTTTCAAGGGTGGCTGGATCACGCGCCACTATGGTCGTCCGCGAGATGGGGTTCACGCGATCCAGATGGAGATTGCCATGCGCGGCTATCTCGCCGATGAGAATCCGCCATGGACCTTCTCAGGCGAGATTGCCACTCCTCTGCAGGAAGCGCTCGCGCAGATCATCAATGCCGCCCTTCACGCTGCTGCCGCCCAACGCAGGACTGCCCCATGACCCGTCTCGACAACTCCCGCATCATCCGCAGCCCGCGCGGCCTGACTCTCAATGCCAAGAGCTGGGCCACCGAAGCGCCCTTGCGCATGCTGATGAACAACCTTGATCCGGAGGTGGCGGAAAAGCCCGAGGAGCTGGTGGTCTATGGCGGCATCGGCCGTGCCGCGCGTGACTGGGAGAGCTTTGACCGGATTGTGTACGCGCTGAAAAACCTCGAAAGCGACGAGACGCTGCTGGTGCAATCCGGCAAGCCGGTCGGTGTGTTCCGCACCCATGCGGATGCGCCGCGCGTGCTGATTGCCAACTCCAATCTCGTGCCGGCCTATGCCAACTGGGACCACTTCCATCACCTCGATAAGCTCGGGCTGATGATGTACGGCCAGATGACGGCGGGGTCATGGATCTACATCGGCACGCAGGGCATCGTGCAGGGCACGTATGAAACCTTTGTCGAGGTCGGCCGCCAGCATTTTGGCGGTTCGCTCAAAGGCAAATGGATTCTCACCGGCGGGCTTGGCGGCATGGGCGGCGCACAGCCGCTGGCGGCCACCATGGCTGGCGCATCAATGATCGCGGTGGAGTGCAAACCATCCTCGATCGAATTCCGGCTGCGCACGAGATACCTCGATTTGCGGGCCGACAGCATCGATCAGGCACTGGAAATCGTCGAGCGGCACCACAGCCAAGGCAAGGCCGTGTCAGTCGGCGTGCTTGGCAATGCGGCGGATGTGTTTCCCGACATGGTCAGGCGCGGCATCCGGCCCGACGTCGTCACCGACCAGACCTCCGCGCACGATCCGATCAATGGCTATCTGCCGCAAGGGTGGACGCTCGAACGCTGGATGCAGGCGCGCGAAAACGACCCCGCCTCGGTCG
>JANMIB010000224.1:0-16392 GCA_031375605.1 Allobosea sp.
GGTTTGGGTGCGTGAGGGTTTGGGTGCGTGAGGGTTTGGGTGCGTGAGGGTTTGGGTGCGTGAGGGTTTGGGTGTGCAACTAACTATTTAACTGTATATACATTTCGTATCTTGTCAACACCCCCTTCACCTTGGCCATGACGCCCTGCGCCAAACGCGCTAAAGCTCGTTGCCATGAAGTTTCCGCCCTCCATCCTCGATGACATCAAGGCCCGCCTGCCGGCATCCACGGTGGTGGGGCGACGGGTTCGGCTGACCAAATCTGGCCGCGAATGGAAAGGACTCTCGCCATTCGGCAAGGAGAAAACGCCGTCCTTCTTCGTCAATGACACCAAGCAGGCCTGGTTCGACTTCTCGTCGGGCCGGAACGGCGACATCTTCACCTTCCTGATGGAAACCGAAGGCGTCAGTTTCCCGGAGGCCGTGGAACGGCTGGCGAGCGAAGCCGGCGTCACGCTGCCGAAAATCACCGAAGACGCAGTGCGCCAGGAGGAGGTCCGCAAGGGGCTTTACGAGGTCACCGAGATGGCCGCAGCCTTCTTCGAGGCTGAACTGAAAGGCGCGCGCGGCCTGGAAGCGAGGCGCTATCTGGAGCGCAGGGCGCTTTCAGGCGAGCCGCAGCGCCGGTTCCGGCTTGGCTATGCACCGCCTGACCGTTTTGCCTTGCGCGATCATCTGGCAGCAAAGGGCATCCCGACCGAACTGATGATCGAGGCGGGCCTGCTGATCCATGGCGAGGAGATCGCCGTTCCCTATGACCGTTTCCGCGACAGGGTGATGTTCCCGATTGCGGACGCGCGGGGCCGGGTGATCGCCTTCGGAGGGCGGGCCATGAGTGCCGACGCACAGGCGAAGTATCTCAACACCTCCGAAACCAGCCTGTTTCACAAGGGTCGGATGCTCTACAACCACCATGCCGCCCGCAAGGCTGCCCATGAGGCCGGGCAGATCATCGCGGTGGAAGGCTATGTCGATGTGATCGCCATGACGCTGGCTGGCTTTCCGCAGGCCGTCGCACCGCTTGGCACGGCACTGACCGAGGATCAGCTTGCCCTGCTATGGCGCATGGCTGACGAGCCGACATTGTGCTTTGACGGCGACAAGGCCGGGCGCAAGGCAGCTTACCGCGCCATCGATGTGGCGCTCGCCATTATGGAACCGGGCAAATCACTGCGCTTTGCGCTGCTGCCCGAGGGCCAAGACCCTGATGACCTGCTGCGCTCGGGCGGCGCGGAGGCCGTTGCCGCGGTGCTGGCGGCTGCACGCCCGCTGGTGGATCTGATCTGGACGCGCGAAGTGGAGGCTGGCCCGCTGGACACACCCGAACGCCGCGCCGCGCTCGAACGCAAGCTCGGACAGGTTCTCGGCGTCCTCAAGGACGAGGCGACGCGGCGGCATTACCGCGCCGAGATGGACAACCGGCTGGCGCTGTTATTTCCGAACCAATCACAACGAGGGCGCAGGGGCGAGCGGCGTGACGGCGCGGGCCAGAACGGCAACACATATGGCAAATCCCGCTTCGGCGTGATCAACGGGCCGCCTCAACCCATGCGAGCCAGCCCCTCGCTGGCGCGCTCCGCCATCTTTTCAGGGCCAGGCGTCGGCGAGAGCCCGCGGGAGGCCACCATTCTGGTCGGGCTTGCTGCCCACCCCGAGGTTCTGATGCGTGTTGCTGACGAATTGGCCGAGATCGACTGGCAAGGGCATGGTGCCTTGCGCGTGTGCCAAGCGTTGTTGCAAGCGGTGGTTGATGGGGCGGCCAGCACGACCGGCGTCGAACACCTGCTCGAATCAGGGGCTGCAAAAGACGCGTTCATGCGGCTTGACCGGCTTGTCGCATCGGGCGACCGCAGCCGAATTGCACCAAATGCAGATGTGCATGCGGTTTATGACACGATTAGACAAGCTCTTGTCTTGCATCGGCGGGCGCGCACGCTACATACCGAACTCAAGGGTGCAGAGCGTGCCTTCTCGGATGATGCAAGCGAGGAAAATCTCGCGTGGTTGCTGGATGTGAAAACAAGATTGTCCTCGCTCGAGGGCACTGAGGCGTCAACCGAGACGTCACAGGAATAGCAGACGGGCATTGTCCTCGGACCTGGCCTGATGTTCGGGGCACGCGGACTGAACGCAGACAAGACCATGGCACGGTACTGCGGGTTTGTCCCGCAGCGGCGACCAGAACCAGCAGATGGTAACTGATCCGAAAGATCGGACCCGCCATCTGGAAGCTGAGACGAATCAGGCGGGATGCTCATGGCTTTGTGCAAGCCGTGGCAGCCCCTTTTTGACGTTGGGGTGCCCAAGCCGGGCCGCTTCTGCGACAAGACGTTGGATGAGAGAACGGACGCATGGTGACCAAAACGGCAGCGGGCGAAGATGGGCCCGAGGACAAGAAGCCCCAGTCCGACGGCCCTTTGCTGGACCTGAACGACCAGGCGGTCAAGCGCATGATCAAGGCCGCGAAAAAGCGCGGCTTCGTGACATATGAAGAGCTGAACGATGTCCTGCCGTCCGAGGAGTTCACCTCGGACCAGATCGAGGATGTTTACGCCCAGCTCTCCGAAATGGGCATCAATGTCGTCGAGTCCGATGACAATGACGAGGCGGCTGCCGAAACCCCTGCCGGTGCCGAAGCCGATGCGGAGGAAGAGGTCGAGGGCGAAAGCCCCGAGCCTGTTCGCACCGCCATGCCGGTCAAGATGGAGCAGAACCTCGCGGCATCGGAGCGCACCGACGATCCGGTGCGCATGTACCTGCGCGAGATGGGTTCTGTCGAGCTGCTCTCCCGCGAAGGCGAAATCGCCATCGCAAAGCGCATAGAGGCTGGCCGCGAGGCGATGATCGCCGGGCTTTGCGAAAGCCCCCTCACCTTCCAGGCCATCATCATCTGGCGCGACGAACTGAACGAAGGCAAGGTGCTGCTGCGCGAGATCATCGATCTTGAAGCCACCTATGCCGGGCCTGATGGCAAGGGCGCGCCCAAGGTCGAGGGAGCGGACGGCTTTGACGAGCCCGAGCCGCAAGCCACCCGCACCGTCAACGAGGATGGCGAAGAGGTGATTACACCTCCGACCGACATGGATGATGACGACATCGAGAACAACGTCTCGCTGTCCGCCATGGAGGCCGAACTTAAGCCGAAGGTGCTGGAAACCTTCGACAACATTGCAGACAACTACAAAAAGCTGCGCCGCCTGCAGGACCAGGACATCGAGCACAAGCTGGCCAACACCAAGCTGACGCCCGCCCAGGAGCGCAAGTATCGCGAACTCAAGAGCGACATCGTCACGGCGGTGAAATCACTGTCACTCAACCAGAACCGCATCGAGGCACTGGTCGAACAGCTTTACGACATCAACAAGCGCCTGATCAGCCAGGAAACCCGCCTGCTCCGGCTGGCGGAGTCCTATGGCGTTTCGCGCGAGGACTTCCTGAAGAACCATCAGGGCGGCGAACTGGACCCGAAATGGCTGCTGCGCGTTTCCAAGCTGGGTTCGAAAGGCTGGAAGGAATTCATCGGTTCTGAAAAGGACCGGATCAAGGACATGCGCGAGGACATCCACAACCTTGCCTCCGAAACCGGACTCGAAATCACCGAGTTCCGCAAGATCGTCAACATGGTGCAGAAGGGCGAACGTGAAGCCCGGCAGGCCAAGAAGGAAATGATCGAGGCCAACCTGCGTCTCGTGATCTCCATCGCCAAGAAATACACCAATCGCGGCCTGCAGTTCCTCGACCTGATCCAGGAAGGCAACATCGGCTTGATGAAGGCGGTCGACAAGTTCGAGTATCGCCGGGGCTACAAGTTCTCGACCTACGCGACCTGGTGGATCAGGCAGGCGATCACACGCTCCATCGCCGATCAGGCCCGCACCATCCGCATCCCGGTCCACATGATCGAGACGATCAACAAGATCGTGCGCACCTCGCGCCAGATGCTGCACGAGATCGGCCGCGAGCCGACGCCGGAAGAACTGGCCGAGAAGCTCGCCATGCCGCTGGAAAAGGTGCGCAAGGTGCTGAAGATCGCCAAGGAGCCTATCTCCCTCGAAACGCCGATCGGCGACGAGGAGGATTCGCACCTGGGTGATTTCATCCCCGATCCGAACGTGCTCATGCCCATCGATGCGGCGATCCAGAGCAACCTGCGCGAGACCACGACGCGTGTGCTGGCCAGCCTCACCCCGCGCGAGGAGCGCGTCCTGCGCATGCGTTTCGGCATCGGCATGAACACCGACCACACACTCGAAGAGGTCGGACAGCAGTTCAGTGTCACCCGCGAACGCATCCGCCAGATCGAGGCCAAGGCGCTGAGGAAGCTGAAGCATCCAAGCAGGTCACGGAAGCTGCGGAGCTTTCTGGATAATTGAGAACCAGCAATGCCGACGATTGCCCAGTTCTACGGCATCATCATCACGATGTATTGGCGCGATCATGCGCCGCCGCATTTTCACGCAGCCTATGGCGGGGTCAAAGCGCTCGTACGGATTGAAGATGGAGAGGTGATCGCCGGACACTTGCCACCGACCGCTCGGGGTATCGTCCGCGAATGGGCGCTGGCGCGTCAGGCCGAGTTAAGGCAGAATTGGGACCATGGCTATACGCGGCAACCGTTCATGAGGATTCCAGGGCCCGATCATGAGTGACTTTCCGATGGTAGACGTGATCAAGGTAAAGGCCTTGCCGGGCTATCGGCTGTGGCTAGCTTTCAGCGATGACAGTGAGGGCGTTGCCGATCTGAGCACGGACATAACTGGTGGGGGCCAAATGGTTGCGCCACTGCGTGATGAGGCAGAGTTCGCGCGCGTCTTCACCGAGGCAGGCGTTCCGACATGGCCAAACGGTTTCGATGTCGATGCAGTCGCCCTCTACATGGAGTTGCGGGATTCTGGTTGCCTCAAGCGCTCGACTGCAGCGGAATGATCCGCGAACACATCCGCCAGATCGAAGCCAAGGCGCTGAGGAAGCTGAAGCATCCAAGCAGGTCACGGAAGCTGCGGAGCTTTCTGGATCATTGAGGCTGCCCACCCACACACTTCATTGCGGGTGCCACTCGAAGGGTAAGCACAGCACTTCAAAATTCAATGTCATGACCGGCCTTGTGCCGGTCATCCTGGCTTGATGAACACATTGCTTTCCGCGTCGAGGTGGCCGCCACATGGGCGACCATGACACTATGACAGCGCTCAGTTTCGCAGTCCTCTTTCGTCGGCAGTTCGGATCCCCGATTGCCCGGCCCCGCGCTTCCTGTCATGTTCCGTCTCCACGCAGCGAGGCCCGCCATGATCCGCATTGTCACCGTCACCACCGCTCTTTTGGCCACATTCTGCACCGCCAGTGCTGCCGATATCCGTGTGATGACCACCGGAGCGCCCAAGCAGGTTGTGCAGAGTGTGGCAAATGGCTTTGAGGCCACGACTGGCCACAAGATCATCTTCATTCAGGATACGGCTGGCGGTGTGCGCCGCCGTATCGAGGCCGGGGAAGTGGCGGACATTATCGTGGCCACACCTGACGTGCTGAACGCGTTGACAACCGCAGGCAAGGTGGCCGCGGGTTCACAGATCGATTTTGCCCGCACCGGCGTCGGTGTCGGCATCAAGGAAGGCATGGCGAAGCCCGACATCTCGACCATTGAGACCTTCAAGCGCTTCCTGGCGGAGACACCGTCCATTGCCTTGCCTGATCCGCGTGCAGGCGGCACCAGCGCGGTGTTTCTGGCCGGCCTGTTCGAACGGCTTGGCGTTGCAGAAATGGTGAAGGCCAAGGCCAAGCTGCAGGCCGGCGGCTATGCGGCGGACCTGATCGTCAAGGGTGAGGCGGTCGCGGTCATTCACCAGATCAGCGAGATCATTCCGGTCAAGGGTGTGACGCTGGTGGGGCCGCTCCCGGCGGACATCCAGTTGATCACCACCTACACCGCAGCCTTGCCGGCCGGCACGCCAGCCGAACCCACCCGCGCGTTCCTTGCTGCACTCGGCGGGGCTGCAGGGTCTGCGGCTGCCAAGGCAGCAGGCATGGACCCGGTTCGCTGAGCTCGCCGCACAGAGGAGACGGACGGATGTCACCGGAATTCTGGATCACCACTTTCATCGTCGTGGCCTCTCCTGGCACCGGCGCGGTTTATACGATTGCCACGGGGCTGGGGCGCGGCGGCAAGGCCAGCGTGGTCGCGGCCTTGGCTTGCACGCTCGGGATCATCCCGCACCTGATCGCTGCCATGATGGGGTTGGCGGCTCTGCTGCACACCTCGGCCTTGCTGTATGACACTGTGAAATACGCTGGTGTGGCCTACCTGCTCTGGATGGCGTGGCAAACGCTGCAGCAAAAAGGTGCGATGCGGATTGATGGCGAAACCTCGCCGCGCCCTGTCTCGCGCGTCATGATCGACGGGATCGCGCTCAACCTGCTCAACCCGAAGCTCTCGATCTTTTTCGTGGCTTTCCTGCCTCAGTTCACCGACAAGGCGGCTGCCAGTCCGCTGTTTGAAATGCTGGCGCTCAGCGGCGTGTTCATGGCCATGACCTTCGTCGTCTTTGCCATCTACGGCCTGTTCGCTGCCGCCATGCGCGACCATGTCGTCAGCCGTCCCAAGGTGATGGCCTGGCTGCGCAGGTCTTTTGCCGCAGCCTTCGGCGCGCTTGCGGCCCGTTTGGCCTTCACCGAGCGCTGAGGAGCCAAGCCCATGTCATTCTTCAAGAAACTCTTTGGCGGCGGCGCGCCCAAGGCGGATGAACCAGCGCCGACCTCAGAGCACGAGGGCTTCACCATCCATGCCACCCCCTACCAGGCCGAGGGGCAGTGGCAGATGTGCGGCGTGATCGAGAAAGAGGTGGATGGCGAGCTGAAATCGCACCGTTTCATCCGCGCCGACCGGTTCGGCTCGAAGGACGACGCTGTGGAAATGACTTTCATGAAAGCCCGCCAGATCATCGATCAATCCGGAACACGCATGTTTGCCTGAACCACAGCCTGCTTTTCGCTGTGCTGTCACACCATTGTCATCCCTCTGCAATGCGTTCATCATCCGGGTAACAGACACATGAAGTGTCGGATGCGAGGCCACATGCGGGCCATCGCGCACCAGGAGGAACCACAGATGACACGGATGAACAGGATGATGGCCGGTGCCGCCAGCCTTGGCCTGGCAGCAGTCATGGTGACCGCCTTGCCGCTCGCAGCGCCAGCCCTTGCCCAGAACAAGACGCTTGATGGCAAGCCCACCCTGATCATCGGCCATCGCGGTGCCAGCGGCTATCTGCCCGAGCACACGCTTGAAGCCTACAAGCTGGCCATCGAGCAAGGCGCGGATTTCATCGAGCCAGACCTTGTGATGACAAAGGACGGCTATCTGATCGCCCGGCACGAACCCATGCTGGGCGGCACCACGAACGTGGCCGACATTCCCGCTTTCGCTTCCCGCAAACGCACCATGAAGGTTGACGGCATCGACACGACCGACTGGTTCGCCTCGGATTTCACCATCACCGAAATCCGCCAGTTGCGTGCCAAGCAAGCCATGGCCGAGCGCGACCAGTCGCATAATGGCAAATACATGGTGCCGCTCCTGCAGGAGGTGATCGACCTCGCCAAGGCCGAGAGCGCGCGCCTTGGCCGCACGGTCGGCATCTATCCGGAGACCAAACATTCCGCCTGGCATGCTGCCGTGGGCCTGCCGCTGGAAGGCAGCCTTGTGGCCGTCCTCAACCAGGCGGGCTGGACCACGAAAGCTGCGCCGGTCATCATCCAGAGCTTCGAAGTGGCGAACCTCAAGTTCCTGCGTAAACTGACCAATGTGCGCCTCGTGCAACTGGTCGATGCCGACGATGTGGACAAGGATGGCGGCATCGTGCTGGCTGCGCCCTATGACAAGCCCTATGATTTCGTGATCACCGGCGACAAGCGCACCTTCAAGGATCTCGTCACCAGAGAGGGCCTGGCCGAGATCAAGACCTATGCCGATGGTGTTGGCCCGTGGAAGCCATACATCCTCCCCGCAAGGCAGGATATTGGTGCTGACGGCAAGCCCAAGGATCTCAACGGCGATGGCAAGATCGACGAGCAGGACCGCATCACGGTGGCTCCGACCAGCCTGATCGCCGATGCGCATGCCGCGGGCCTGTTCGTCCACACCTGGACCTTCCGCAACGAACCCCGCCGCCTGTCATCCACCTTCAAGAGCGACCCGGCAGCCGAATACAAGGCCTTCTTCGCACTCGGCATCGACGGCCTGTTCAGCGATTTCCCCGACACGGCGGTGAAAGCGCGCTGAGAGGGTTGACGACGTCCGCTCGAGCAGGATCATCGCCTTCCTCTCGCGCTTTTCCGGGGCCTGAAGCGGCTTGTCCGCGCAAGGAACCCGGAAACCAGCAATTATGTCCGCCGACGGCGTCCGCCTTGTCTCGCAGAGGTCATGACGCATTCGGCGACGTCACGCGCTGGATTCCGGGTTCCGTCCGCCGCACGCGGCTACCGGCCCCGGAAAAGCGCTGCATGTCTATTCACCCCGCCTTCGCCACAAACGTCCGCATCTTGCCGGGGTTGAGCAGGCCGTGGGGGTCGACGTCGTGCTTGAAGCCGAGCTGGTCGGCATCGACGCGCTTGTGGCGTGAGCCGTCTTCCAGCGTGTAGACATGCGGGTTCGCGATGAACACGCCGTTCGCCTCGTGCAGTGCGATGATCTCGTTCAGGCGTTCGGGCGTGGAATAGATCACCAGCGGCAGTGCGGAGCAGGTCATGCGGCCGCCGAAGCGGATGAACTCGCAATGGGGGATGACCTCGCCGGGGAACATGTCCCGCATCTGGAGCACGCTCTCGATCAGCCGGTCGTGCGGGAACAGGCACTGCAGGTAGGTCACGGTGCGGTCGACCTTCAGCGCCTGCAGCGTGGTGTGGTTCCAGGTGAACTCGTAGATCGGCAGCTTGCCGGGCGCTTCCTCGTTCGGCGCTTCGTGGGTGATGGTGCCGCGCTTGCCCAGGATCATCCTGAAGCTCTCCACCGAGGCTTCGGCGATCATGGCGACCAGCACATGCTTGCCGTCCGGGAACGCGTGGGGCAATTCCCTGAAATAAGAGGGCAGCGGCCAGGCGATCGGCGTCACGAGTTTCTTGATCACGCCATCCGCCAGCGCGACCTCCTGCGCGACCTGCATGACGGTGTCAAAATCATTGAAGGCAACAACAAGATCGATCCATGGCCAGGCGGGCGCGGTGGGCATTTCAAGCGCGGTGATGATGCCGGTGGTGCCATAGGCGCGGTTGACGAACTGCGCCGCCTCGGCACGCAGTTCGATGACGCGCGGGGTTTCCTCGACCGTGACGATGCGCGCCGCAATGATGTTGCCCGGCTCGCGCAGGCCACCATAGGTGACCGAGCCGACGCCGCCGGAGCCACCCGCCACAAAACCGCCAATGGTCGCCATGCGCTTGGTGGAAGGATGGATGCGCAGTTCCCAGCCGCTGGGGCGCAGCACGGCATCCATCTCGTCCATCTTCGCACCGGCCTGAACGCGCACGACGCCGGGCTTGTGCCACTCGATCTTGTTCAGACCGGTGATGTCGAGCAGCACCCCGCCTTCCAGCGGCACGGCCTGGCCGTAATTGCCGGTCGCGCCCGCCCGCACGGTGAGCGGGATGCGGCGTCTGGCGCACGAGGCAGCAATGCGGATGACGTCGGCCTCGCTGCGCGGGCAGGCGATGATGTCGGCGCTCTTGCCGTGCAATTGTGCATTGAGGATCGGCGAATACCAGAAGAAATCACGGCTTCTGCGGCGCACGCTCTGCATCTCTGTGATCAGCGGCACCGGACCATCCGGGCCAAGTTGCATGTCGGCGATGAAGCCCGTGATGTCATGACGTGCGGCACTGTTCGCGACGGGAGCAACGATGTTCATGAGCGTATTTCCTTCACACATCCGGCGATGGGCAACTTCCAACCTATCAGTCATGGAAGCATAATGGCCATGCCGCAGATTGCACGGTGGAGAGCAACACATTCAGCTTGTTTTCCGGGCAGAGTTCTGCCTTCGTTTTAGGCAGAACGTGACTGGACCTCATGTTCTTTCCGCCCATATGAGTGGCACAGCGATTGCTGACCTGATGTGATGCAACATGCTGGCCGCGAAGTCCCGGTCCGGCGCAACTTGAGTGAGGTTTGCCCCATGACGATGATGAAGTATCGCCTCGACCGCCGCGCTGCGCTTGGCCTGATCGGCGGCGCAGGTGCCTCGGTCCTGTTGCCCATGGGCGGGCGCAGCGTCAATGCCCAGACCCTTGACAAAGTCAGCTACCAGACCAACTGGCGGGCACAGGCCGAACATGGTGGCTTTTACCACGCCGTCGCTGCCGGGATCTACCGCAAGTATGGCATTGATGCCGACATCCGCATGGGTGGCCCGCAGCAGAACCCTTCCGCGCTCCTGCTCGGGGGCCGTGTCGACATGATCATGTCCAACTCGTTCGAAGCCATCAACTACGTGAAGGAAAACATCCCCTTCATGTGCATCGCGTCGATTTTCCAGAAAGACCCGCAGGTCATCATTTCGCATCCTGGCGTCGGCCATGACAGCCTCGCCGCACTCAAGGGCAAGCCAATCCTGATTGCCGCTGCCGGACGAACCAGCTACTGGCCGTTCCTGAAGGCCAAGTTCGGCTTCACCGACGAGCAGGCCCGCCCCTACACGTTCAACATGGCACCCTTCCTGGCCGACAAGCAGATGTCGCAGCAGGGCTTCCTGTCCTCAGAGCCGTTTGCCATTCAGGAGGTCGGGGTCAATCCGGTCGTCCACCTGATCGCGGACTCTGGGTTTGACAACTACAACACCACGATCAACATCGCCAACAAGATGGTGGCCGAGAAGAAGGATCTGGTGCAGCGTTTCGTCACGGCGACGCTCGAAGGCTGGGCCGAATACATGAAGGGTGGAGCGGTCATCGAAGCTGCCAACGCCCTGATCAAGAAGGATAACCCTGACATGACCGACGCCAAGATCGCCTATGCGATCAAGGTCATGAATGAACGGGGCATCGTACGCTCGGGTGATGCGCTCAAGCTCGGTGTCGGTGCGATGACCGCCGAACGTTGGAAGTCGTTCTACGACACGATGGCGGCCACCGGCGTGTTCCCGACAGGGCTCGACATCACCAAGGCCTACAGCCTCGACTTCATCAACAAGGGTGTGGGTGCGTGAGTGCAGCCGCTGACATGACCAGACCGGCGGGCGGAGCGCAAAGCTCTCGCCCGCTTGTGTCCATTCGCGATGTCTCCAAGCAGTTCGTGAATGGCACGATCGCGGTGCGCGACGTCAATCTTGATCTGGCGCGCGGCGAGTTTGTCAGCCTGCTCGGCCCGTCCGGTTGCGGCAAATCCACCTTGCTTCGCATGATCTCGGGTCTTGGCGAGCCGTCACGCGGCACGATCGACTGGCCGACCTCTGCCCACGACGCCACCGGCCATGCCGAACCGGATCTGGGCTTCGTGTTCCAGGAACCGACGCTCATGCCATGGGCAACGACGCTGAAGAACGTGATGCTGCCGCTGACGCTGAAGGGCATGGACAGCCGCGAGGCCGAGGCCAAATCCGCCGAGATGCTGGGCCTTGTTGGGCTCAAGGGATTTGAGGGCTCCTATCCGCGCGAGCTGTCGGGCGGCATGAAGATGCGCGTGTCGATTGCCCGCGCGCTTGTCACACATCCCGCGATCCTCCTGATGGACGAACCGTTTGCGGCACTTGACGAGATCACGCGACATCGCCTGAATGATGATCTGCTCAAACTGTGGTGGGAGCAGCGCTTCACGGCGGTGTTTGTCACCCATTCGGTGTTTGAATCGGTCTATCTGTCCCAGCGCATCGTGGTCATGGCAGCCCGGCCTGGCCGCATCATGGCCGACCTCAGCGTCGATGCGCCCCACCCGCGCGATGATGGCTTCCGCACATCCGCGCCCTATGCTGATCTGTGCCGTATGGCGTCCGAAGCCCTGATGAAAGCCATGTACGGATGAGCGACATCACAGCAACACCACATTCAGTCCCGCAGGACTCAGGCACCGATGCCGAAAATCGGCCGATCTTCATGGAAGAAGAGCGGGTTCTTGGCATCGCCAGAAGCACATGGCCGGGCATCCTCGCGCCCATTGTCATCGGCATCTTCGCGCTCGGATTCTGGGAGTGGATCGTCCACCACCGCCAGATCCCTCATTATGTGCTTCCAGGCCCATGGCTGATCGCCAAAACGCTGGTGACTGACTGGGCAACATTGTCCGGCTCGCTCTGGATCACGTTGCGCATCACGTTTGCGGCGCTCATCGCCGCCGTGACGCTTGGTGTGGGGCTTGCCATCGTCTTCACCCAGTCAAAATGGCTGGAAATGAGCCTGTTTCCCTATGCCGTGATCCTGCAGGTGACGCCGGTGGTGTCGATTGCACCGCTGATCATCATCTGGGTTGGCGACATCAACCTCAGCTTGCTGATCTGCGCCTGGCTCGTGGCGTTCTTCCCCATCCTGTCAAACACCATCCTCGGGCTCAATTCGGCGGACCACAACCTTGTCAACCTGTTCCAGCTTTACAAGGCAAGCCGCTGGCAGACGCTGCGTTATCTGCGCCTTCCCGCCGCCATGCCGTATTTCCTGGGGGGATTGAAGATTTCCGGCGGTCTTGCACTGATCGGCGCGGTCGTGGCCGAGTTTGTCGCGGGTTCTGGCGGCAATGCTTCGGGTCTCGCCTACCGCATCCTGGAATCAGGCTACCAGTTGCGCATCCCGCGCATGTTCGCAGCCCTGATCATGATTTCCATGACCGGCATCGCGATCTTCCTGCTCACAAGCTGGATCAGCCATGTCTTCTTGCGCAAATGGCACGAAAGCGCGATCAAGCGGGAGAATTGAGGGAATAAATTGCCCCACCCTGCCCTCCCCAGGGGATGGGGAGGGAACGGCAGACATTTGCAACATCTGGCTTCGGTTTATACACTGCGGTGCCGCTCCCTCCCCGCCATGCGGGGAGGGCAAGGTGGGGCCTTTGCCTCAGCTCAGCTTCCCTCGCGCCGCCACCGGGATTTCGCCGATGATCTCCTCGCCCCGGACCGCGACATAGCGGTCCACCATGTTGCAGACCACGCAGACATGGTTGGGGATGACACGGACGATGTCGCCAACTTCTGGCCGTTCATTGCAGGCGGACAGATTCAGAAAGCCGTGTTCTTCTGCAAATTTGTGGATACGCGCCTGGGGATGTTCCACAATCAGGCCATAGCCATCGAGCCCGCCACCCGGATCGGCGGTCAACGTCTTGGAGCCTGCATCAAGGATGCCCCGTTCAGGTGCCGCCCGGCTGACCACCGTGGTGAAGACTTGCAAGGCGCAATCAGCCAGCGTTGCCTGCCCGCAAGCCATCATCATGCGGTCATTGAAGACATATGTGCCCGCGCGATGCTCGGTCGCGCCCTTGAGCCGACCAAGATGAGCCATGTTGGGCGTGCCGCCGGTCGAAATGATCCTCAGGTCATGCCCTTCCGCCGCCAAGGCCATGCGCACTTCATCGACGAAGCGTTGCGTCTCGGGCCAGCGGTCCTCGGGGGGATACATCAGCAGGCCGGCAAAGCTCAGATGCGGGGAAGCGGAAATCTGGCGTGCCAGCATGATGGCCTCGGCTGGCGTTTCGACCCCGGCTCGCTTGCGGCCCGTGTCACATTCCACCACCACGGCCAAAGGCCGCCCGGCAATCTCGCCAGCCATGGGCAAGCCTGCGATCGTGACAGGATTGTCAGCTGCAACGGTGACCTGGGCGCGTGACAGCAACTGCCCGAGGCGCGCCACCTTGTCCGTCCCCAGAATGTTGTAGCTGATCAGGATGTCATCCAGCCCGCCATCGGCCATGACCTCCGCTTCGCCAAGCTTCTGGCAGGTGATGCCCTTCGCGCCAGCTTCGCGCTGCATGGCTGCAATCAGCGGGCTCTTGTGCGTCTTGATATGGGGCCGGTTTGCGACACCGACAGCGTCACAGGCCGCCTGCACACGGGCAATGTTTCGCTCGACCACATCAAGATCAATGACGATGGCAGGCGAGCCAAAGGCGTGGATGAGAGCCGATTTGAAGGCGACGCTTGCCACAGGCGGTCAGCTGTTGACCACAACCCGCGTGCCGACGCGGATGCGGCGCATCACATCTGCAATATCTTCGTTCAACATGCGGAAACAGCCACCGGAGACGGCCTGACCGATGGTATCGGGCCGGTTCGTGCCATGAATCGCATAATCGCCGCCTGACAACGTCAATGCGCCGATACCCATCGGGTTGTTCGGAGCACCGCTCGGGATCATGGCGAATGGATCAGCGCCGGGACGACGCATCGAGGCGGGCGGTGTCCAACCTGGCTGAAGATGAACCGCCGTCACGCGCGAGATGCCGTTCCACTGGTTTTCTTTCTTGCCGATGGCAACCTTGTATTGTGTGGCCTTGCCATCGTTTTCGACGATGTAAAGCGCCTGGCGAGATTGTTCGATCACGATGGTTCCGGGTTCTTCTGAGCCCTTGTAAGGCACCGAAACACCACGTGTGGTACCGACATTCATCGCCTGCTTGCGGGCATCAAGCAGCGCATCAGGAACCGTCGTGCCGGTGTTGGAAGCAACCAGATGGCCGGCTGATGCCAGGCCGCTGTAATCTGCCGAGGCTCCGGCGCCTGCAAAGCTGCCCAATCCGCCGGTACCGGCACACCCGCTGAGCGCAAGCGCAAAAACCATCGCAACAACTGGCTTCATGTCAGACAACCGCATCTTCAACCTCGGGATCATACTGGATCATTGTAACTGATAGCATTTCCCACAACATCGGTGCCCGCTTTTGTGCGCAATGCTCTGAAATCATGCGCCGTTAAGGGTTGCCAACTCTTCGATGTACTCTTTGGGAAACAGCAGGCTGTTGCCGGGTGCTTTCAGATTCAAAAGCCTGGCAACGTCGCCGATAAAGGCATTGCAGTTGTAGAACACCGCATGCCACGCAGGAGACGAGGCCTGCAATTGCCTCACCTTGTCCAAAAACTCGTCATAGCGCTGCTGGTTGAGACGAACACGGTATCGCGCTGTCCAGTAGATTTCCTCTTTGTCGCCGTCGCTCGCGCCGGTTTCAGACATCACGGGCACCACATGGCCAATCAGCCATGGGAGCACGCTTTCCGTGGCGGGGTGCAGGCCGACGATTTCGCTCGTCTCGATCTTGCCAGAGCTATCAAGCTTGCCGATGGATGCAAACGTGTGACCGTAGCTTGCTGCCGACCGCGAGCGAAACTCGACATAATACATCTGTTCGCCGCGCACGGCAGGACGGGCATCGGCGCGTGAGGTGCGCGTCCGTGCTACCGAACTGCCGGAACGGGGTTTTGCGGGCGCATCAGTGCGGGAAGGCTGCTCTCCCACCACATAAGTGGGCTCAAACTTACTGCCGTCTGTGTCCGTCATGGTCGCCTGCGGCGATGTTGCTGGCGAGGCGACGTCAAGCGAACCTTCCGGCGTGCAGGCCGAGAGAGCGACGGCCAGGACCATGGCAATGCCAACATGGCAGTTGCGCAGGAACGGCGTTGTCTTTTCAGGATGTGATTTCATGGGGTTGGCCATATCTCCAAAACACGAACACGCACACCAACAATCATGTGACAAAAACAAAAAATCCGGCGGCGCACACAAGCACGACGCCGGATTGGTATCAGGGAAGAGCCTTGGCTCAGCCGCGAACGGCGATCGGGGCAGCCTGTGGTGCAACCACTGGCGACTTGCCCTTGCCGACAGGGGACTTGCCAGCGCAAGCGCCAAGAGCAGCGGCAGTGAGAACGGCGGCGAGAACGAGAGTGAACTTCTTCATGGCACAAGATCCTGAGCTAGAGAAACGGGAGAGGGAAACCTCTGAAATGTTTTAGTCCGAGTTGGCGTGATCAGGATAGTGCAAGTTTGCAACACTGCCCATGAATATGGGCACACTGTGACGAAGCGGAACGCCAGCCTGCCTCATATCAGCCCCGATTATGAAACGCCGCACCCCCCGGAAGGTTCCATCCGCCGTCGAAAACTTGCAGGCAAAGAAAGATTTGCAGGCAAAGAAAGATTTGCAGGCAGGTATCGCTGGCATGAAAAAGCCGCCGGTCATGCCCGGCGGCTTCAAAGCTCGTGTCAACTCGCCCGGAAGGCGGCGGATGGGCTACTTTCAGTAGTCCATTCCACCCATGCCGCACTCCAAAGCCGGATGTTTCCGGCTTTGGACAGTTTTGCCCGGAAGGCAGCGGATGGGCTACTTTCAGTAGTCCATTCCACCCATGCCGCCCATGCCGCCACCGCCGCCGCCCATTGCGCCGCCAGCATCCTTTTTCGGAGCTTCGGCAATCATGGCTTCGGTAGTGA
>JANMIB010000421.1:0-11113 GCA_031375605.1 Allobosea sp.
CAGCAGGTCGTAGGCGCGGATATGGGCGGGAAATTCCGTGATCATGCTGGCGCTCACCGTCTTTCGGTTGAGGCGCTGCTGCAACACATTGAAGCTCTGCACCCGCCCTTGCCTGAGGATGAGCAACTCGCCATCAATCGCCCCGTCGAACGTGATATGCTCGGCGACATCGGGGAATGTCCCCGAAATGTCCTCGCCTGTGCGTGAATAAAGCCGCGTGATGCGTTGTCCTTGCCCGTTCACACCAGATGCAGCCTGGATGCGGATGCCGTCCCATTTCCATTCGGCGGCAAAATCAGCCGGGTCGAGCCGGTCGAAATCCTCATCCTCCAGAGGGTGCGCCAGCATGGCGGGTCTGAAGGGTGCAGGGTCGGTCGCTTCGGGGCGTGGCCCTTGCCCTTCGGCCCATGCGAACAGCGACGCATAGGGCGGCTCCAGCCCGTGCCAGACCTCCTCGATGTCATCGGGCTGCAGGCCGCCGAGCGCCGCCAGCGCTGTCTTGGCCAGGCGGGCTGACACCCCGATGCGCAATCCACCGGTGATCAGCTTCAGCAGCGCCCAGCGCCCGGTCTCGTCCAGTGCATCGAGCCAGTTCGCCACCAGCGCAGGCAAGGCGCGCTTGTCCGTGGTGGCAAGTGTCTCCACGATGTCGGCGAGCGTGGGCGGCGGGCGGTTGTGGCCGGGCGAGCCATGCTGCAGGGGCCACATCAGCGCCACCGTCTCGCTCAGATCGCCCACATAGTCATAGGACAGTGCGAACAGTTCCGGGTCGACGCGGGCTGCGATCAGGCCTCTGATCATGCCTGCCTTGGCATTGGCAAAGCTCAGTTGCCCGGTCATCGCCGCCAGCGCCAGCCCGCGCTCAGGGTCCGGTGTCGTGCGGAAATAGTCTGTGATGAGGGCCAGCTTGCCATTGCGCCGGGGCTCATAGGCAAGGCGGTCCAGCAGCCAGGCAAAACGATTGAGATCAGGGGGGCTGTGCAAAGTTGTCATGGCGTTGCCAATGGGGCAGGTTCGGCCTCCGCCTCTCCTGTTTCAACTTCCCCGTCATCGCCATAACCGGCCAGCCTCAACGGCTTGGCACGGATGCCGTTCATCTCGCACCAGCGCACCAGCGCGTCTTCCTGCCCATGCGTGACCCAGACCTCCGGCGCGCCGACCTCGCGGATCGTGGCGCACAGGTCATCCCAGTCGGCATGGTCCGAGACGATCAGCGGCAGCTCGACGCCCTTTTGCCGTGCCCGCGCCCTGATGCGCATCCAGCCCGAGGCGAAAGCCGTGACAGGGTCGGGAAGCTGCCGTGCCCACAGGTCCTGGATGGCGCTGGGCGGGCAGATCACGATCTCGCCTTTCAGCGTCTTGCGTGTCGCAGCAACAACCTTGCGGATCTCACCAAGGGGGATGCCGGAGGTCTCATAAAAGGCAGTCAGCTTTTCCATGGCGCCGTGAACATGGATGGGGCGGTCATAACCTGCGTCCCGGATCAATGCGACCAGACGTTGCGCCTTGCCAAGTGCATAGGCCCCGATGACATGGCAGCGTTCGGGAAACAGCGCGAGTGACGCCAGGAGCTTGCCGACCTCCGACGCCGTGTCGGGATGGCGGAACACCGGCAGCCCGAATGTGGCCTCGGTGATGAACACATCGCAGCGCACCGGCTCGAAAGCAAGGCACGTGCGGTCCCTCGCCCGTTTGTAATCACCCGAGGCCACGATGCGCAGGCCGGATGCTTCGACGGCGATCTGTGCCGAACCCAGCACATGCCCCGCCGGATGAAAGGTGAAGCTGACGCCATTGATCACGACAGGCTGGCCCAGCACGGCGGTCTGCTGCTGCCCGGTGAAGTTTGCGCCATAGCGGACAGCCATGATGCCAAGCGTCTCGGGCGTTGCCAGAACCGCGCCATGGCCTGCCCGCGCATGGTCCGCATGGCCATGGGTGATCAGTGCACGCGCCACGGGGCGCACCGGATCGATGTAAATATCGGCAGGAGGGCAATAAAGCCCTGCCGGAGTTGGGTTCAGAAGTTCGTGTGGCCGCATGAATCGTGTATCCTTATGACCAGACATAGACTGTTCTGCGGCTGGGAGAAGCTGCTACATGGCCCTCAAAGTTGTTCACCGCACCACCGGGGATGCGATTGCCGACCGCAGGTTTGCCTATGCCATGGTAGCTTTCGTGGATGCGGACTGGCAGGCCGCAATCGACCTCGCAGGGCAGACGCTTGAGCTGACGCCGGGCTTTGCGCCCGCTCACGTCATTCTGGGGCGTGCGCAGGCAGCGATGGGCCACAAGGATGAAGCCGTGGCGGCGCTCTGCGAAGCCCTTGCGCTTGATCCGGATGACGAGCTTGGTGCGCGTATCGATCTGGCCAAGCTTGGCGCGCTTGGGGCCGATGAAGCCATCAGCGAAGGCTATGTCAGGGCCTTGTTCGACAATTATGCTGAAGGGTTCGAGGCGCACCTGACGGGCGCGCTGGCCTACCGTGGTCCGGCCCTGCTGAAATCCGCCATCATCGCCGCTTGCGAAAAACGTGGGCGGGAGCCGCATTTTGACCGGGCTATCGATCTGGGCTGCGGAACCGGCCTGATGGGGCGGGAGCTTGCCGGCATGGTGGATGTGCTGGTGGGTGTGGACCTGTCCCCGGCCATGGTGGCGGCGGCGGGCCGGACCGGTGTCTACAATCACCTTCATGTCGGCAATGTCGTCGATTTTCTGGAGAGCGACGGCGAAGGGCGCGCCGATCTGCTGGTTGCGGCGGATGTCGTTGTCTATCTCGGCGATCTGTTTCCGCTGCTTCGCGAGGCTGCCACTGTGCTTGAACCAGCAGGGCTGTTTGCCTTCACCGTGCAGGCTCACAGGGGTCATGGCTTCGTGCTGGGCGTGGATGCGCGCTATGCCCATTCGGAAGAGTATCTGCGCACGGTGGCTGATGTGTCCGGTCTCGATGTTGTGGGTTTTGCCAAGGCATCGACCCGGCAGGACAGGGGCCTTGATGTGCCGGGCTATGTCATGGTGTTGACGCGGCCCTGATGGATGAGGCCTGTGCCACGTTGCCGCCAGCCTTTGCTCGCTGGTTTGCCTCGCGCGGCTGGGAGCCGCGCCAGCATCAGCTTGACCTGATCGCACAGGCGAAATCCGGCCGATCGACCTTGCTGATCGCGCCAACGGGTGCCGGCAAGACGCTTGCAGGATTCTTGCCGACATTGATCGAACTTTCAGCGCGTGGCGAACATCCGGAGCCTGCGCTGCACACGCTCTACATCTCACCGCTGAAGGCGCTGGCCGTCGATATTGCCCGCAACCTCGAACGCCCCGTGATGGAGATGGGCCTTGGCATCCGAATGGAGACGCGCACCGGCGACACCTCCGCCGCCAAACGCGCCCGGCAATTCGATAAGCCGCCGGATATTCTTCTCACGACGCCGGAGCAACTGGCCCTGATGATCGCGCACAAGGATGCGCGCGCCCTGTTCGGCGGCCTGAAGCGCATCGTGCTGGATGAAATCCATTCGCTCGTCACATCCAAGCGGGGTGACCTGCTGGCGCTTGATCTGGCGCGCGTCAGGAAGCTGGCGGGGCGCGCGACAGCGGTCGGCCTGTCCGCCACCGTGCGCGAACCCGACCAGCTCAGGCGCTATCTGGCGAGTGGCGATCCATCGGGCCTGATGGCGGATCTGGTGACGGTCAAGGGTGGCGCAACCGCAAACCTCAGCATCCTGCAACCGGCTGTTGCCTTGCCCCTCGCCGGACACACCTCGTTGCATGCCATGGCTGAAATCTACGCCGCGATCCAGGCCCACCGGACCACGCTGGTTTTCGTCAACACGCGGATGCAGGCGGAGTTCATGTTCCAGGAATTGTGGCGGGTGAACGAGGACAATCTCGCCATCGCGCTCCACCACGGCTCGCTGGATGTGCAGCAGCGCCGCAAGGTCGAGGCGGCCTTGACAGCGGGCAAGCTGAAAGCTGTGGTCTGCACCGCCACGCTTGATCTGGGTATCGACTGGGGCGATGTCGATCTGGTGATCAATATCGGTGCGCCGAAAGGCGCCAGCCGCTTGATCCAGCGCGTGGGCCGCGCCAATCACCGCATGGACGAGCCGTCCAAGGCCTATCTCGTGCCCTCGAACCGCTTCGAGATCATGGAATGTCATGCAGCTCTCGAGGCCGTGGCGGAGGCCGCGCAGGACACGCCAGACATGCGCCCCGGCGCTCTGGATGTGCTGGCGCAGCATCTGCTCGGCCTGGCCTGTGCAGAGCCGATCAGCGCTGACGATGCCTTTGCCGAAGTCACCAGCGCCTCGCCCTATGCCGATCTCAGCCGCGAGGCGTTCGATGCGGCGCTGAACTTTGTCGCCACCGGCGGCTATGCACTGAAATCCTACGAGCGGTTCGCCAAGATCCAGCTTGGCAAGGACGGCAAATGGCGCGTCACCCATGCCCGCGTTGCGCAGCAGTACCGCATGAATGTCGGCACGATCGTTGAATCGCCCATGCTCAAAGTGCGCATCGGCAGGTCGAGGGCCTCAAAAGCCGGGGGCAAGGGCCCGGTGTTCGGCGGCCGGGTGCTGGGCGAAGTCGAGGAGTATTTCGCTGAAACCATGCTGGCGGGCGACACCTTCATCTTTGGCGGCGAGGTGCTGCGCTTTGAGGGTATCTCCGGCAACGAGGTGGTGGCCTCGCGCACACCCGCCGGGACAGACCCGAAGATACCGTCCTACGCGGGCGGCAAGTTCCCGCTCTCGACCTTTCTGGCCGAACGCGTACGCCGCATGCTGGCAAACCCTGCCGAGTGGGCGAGATTGCCGAAGCAGGTCAGCGAATGGCTTGAGCTGCAGGGCCGAAAATCTGTCATTCCGCGGCGCGATCAGATGCTGGTCGAGACGTTCGCGCGCTCGGGACGGTTCTATCTGGTCGCCTTTCCGTTCGAGGGCCGCCTGGCCCACCAGACCCTCGGCATGCTGCTGACAAGGCGCATGGAGCGCCTGCGCCTCAAACCCATGGGGTTTGTGTGCAATGATTATGGCCTGTCTGTCTGGGGCCTGTCGGACCTGTCCGCCGCCATCGAAGGGGGCCTGCTGTCACTCGACCAGCTGTTCGATGCCGACATGCTGGGGGATGATCTGGAGGCATGGCTGCAGGAATCGGCACTGATGAAACGGACTTTCCGTTATTGCGCCGTCATTGCCGGGCTGATCGAGCGGCGCTTTCCCGGTCAGGAGAAATCCGGTCGCCAGGTCACGATGTCGACGGACCTGGTCTATGATGTGCTGCGTCGGCACGAGCCTGATCATGTGCTGCTGCGCGCCGCGCGGGCCGATGCAGCCACCGGCCTGCTCGACATCCAGCGGCTCGGACAATGCCTGGCGCGGATCAGGGGAAAGATCGTGCACAAGGCCCTTGATAGGGTTTCGCCGCTCGGTATCTCCGTGATGCTGGAGATCGGGCGCGAAGCGGTCTATGGCGAAGCGGCGGACGCCATTCTGGCGGAAGCCGAAGAGATGATGATGCAGGAAGCCACCAGATGAGTCAGGTCAAGACATGAGGCAAACCGCGTGACGCCAATGGCAGCGACACGGATGGCTGAACCGGCAACGCTCCGCATCGGGGCGCTGGAGGCGCTGCCCCATGCCAGCGGCGCGCTGTATCTTCCCTCCGAACGCACCTTGCTGATGTCGGACCTGCATCTGGAAAAAGCCTCGTCCTATGCGCTGCGCGGCGTGTTCCTGCCCCCTTATGACACCCGCGCCACGCTGGCGGCGGCGGCGCTGGCGCTGGCAGCCTTCAACCCGCGCCGTGTCATCTCGATGGGTGACAGCTTTCATGACAGGTTCGGCGCCGACAGGTTGGGCGAGATCGATGCTGCCGCACTGCGCGGCCTGCAGGCGGGCCGCGACTGGCTCTGGCTGACGGGCAATCATGATCCGGATGCGGCGCGCGGACTTGATGGCGACACCGGGCATGAATGTGCACTGTCGGGCATCACCTTGCGCCACGAGCCTTCGCTGGCATGCTCGGAGCCGGAGATCGCAGGGCATCTTCACCCGGCAGCCAAGGTAAAACTTCGCGGCAAGGCCGTGCGGCGGCGCTGTTTCATCAGTGACGGCACACGGCTGATCATGCCTGCGATGGGGGCCTATGCCGGAGGCTTGAATGTCCGGGATGCCGCCATCCAGTCCCTGTTTGGCAAAGGTGCGGATGTCTGGATGCTGGGCGATGGCCGCGTTTTCAACATCAGCCGCTCGATGCTGCTGCCGGATTGATCAAGCGGTCGTAAGCGCTGCCAGCATCAGGCTCAGTGCAGCGATGCCGGCCAGCGCCAGCCGCATCTTGCCATACCATTCCGGCACCACGATGCGGCAGGCCAATCCGTAATCCAGCAGCCCCAGCAGCACATGCGCGGCGCTGAGCCACCAAAGGTCGGCAGGCGACGTCTGAAACCAGGCAAACCAGGCAACGAGTGGCGGAATGACGGAGATGATGAAGTCACGGTCGGCCTTGGAGCCGCCATCCTCGCCTTGCTTGATGGCAAGGCCCCAGCGCACACCGCCCAGAAATGACAGGATGGCGACGCCGTAGCCAACAAGCGCCGCGCGCATGCTGTCGCCATCCTCGAAACCGGGGATGACGAAACCCGATGCGATTGCCATCGAGAGTGCGACAAACGGAGCAACACCGCCAAGCCCGAGCAGGAGGGGGATTTTCGGAAATGAGGCTGAAGCTGACATGATGTTCCAATGTGGCAAAGTACGAGTTCTGACATAACCCGCAATGGGCGGAACTCAACTGCAATCTGGTCGCAACGCGGAAAGATGAGCGCTGATCATGTCGTCCGAGCGGCAGGCCAGAGATTGGACAAGGCGTCAGTCCCGGCGGAAGATCACCGTTGCCAGCCAGCCAAAAACCAGAGCCATCATGGCAGCCATGAGGCCGTAGGCGATGGACCATGTGCGCGCAAACCACGCAACCTGCTGTTCAAAACCGATCTGCACCACCTCGAAGCTGGTCTGCTGCCGCGCAAGCTGGACCGTTCCGGACAGTAGCTCCACGACCACGTCGTAGTTGCCAGTGGGCGCGGTGGCGGGAAGATCAATGGAGGCGCGGTACATGGTGGGGGTCAGGAATGTCACCCCGCGTTCCACCTCCTGATAGAGTTGTCCTGACCCCTTGAGGCGGATCAGGGCATCGGCGAAACGTGTTTCGCCAGGGTCGATCGTCAGCCCGGTTCCGGTCGCGATCACCTTGTTCTTGAGACCCCATTGCAGCCGGCGTGAATCATCGCCGGTTCCCATTTCGGAGAAAGGCCTTGTGGTGAGCGTCGCAAGGAAGCTGGGCGCTTCCCAGAAACGTCTTTGCTCCTTGTTGAGCCAGAACAGCCCGATCCGCTCTTTTTCCCGCACCAGCAGATGAAGTTTCGGCCCCGTGACGGTGACGACGATGTCGAACGGATCGGCGCGTGCCACGCGCCTGCCTTCTGGCTCGACCGAGCCGAAAACGGCAATCTGCGCGCCGGTATAGTTCGAGCCGATCAGGACGCGGTGCGTCGACAGGGACGTGATCAGCCCTTCGGCACAGGCAGGGGACATGGCGCTGAGGCCCATCATTAAGGCCCATAGGCACGCCGTGAGACATCGCGATGCTGCCCGCGAGCGCATCAGCGTTGCCCCTGGATGGTGATCGAGAACGGTTCATCGGGCCTGATCACGACATCGGAGGCAAAGCGGATGCCGACACCCAGCAGCAGGAGCGCCAGCAGGATGCGGAAGCTCTCGCCCTTCATGTTGCGGCCAGCCCGTCCCCCGAACTGCGCCCCGATGACCCCGCCGACGATCAGGAGGATCGCCAGAACAATGTCCACAGACTGATTGGTGATGGCGTGAAACAGCGTCGCCGCGGTCATGGTCACGAGGATCTGGAACAGTGACGTGCCAACCACCATCGCCGTGGGCACCCGGAACAGATACAGCAGCGCCGGAACCATGATGAAGCCGCCACCGATACCCAGAACAGCGCCGATGAAGCCGACAAGCGCGGCAAATCCCAGGATCGGGATGGCACTGGCATACAGCTTCGAGCGAGGGAACCGGACCCGGAACGGCAGCTTGAGCCAGGCCGGATGCTGGCCGGCGCGCTTCAGCCGGGTTGGCCTGCCGGCCCGCGCCATCAGAAGCGAGCGCAGGCTTTCCAGGAGCATCAGGCCGCCGATGATCAGGAACAGGGTCAGATAGGACAGGGCAATCACGACCTCCAGCTGCCCGGCGCGGCGGATGGCATTGAACGCGAGTACGCCCAGCAGGGTGCCGACCAGACCCCCGGCCACCAGGAAAAACCCGAGCTTCAGGTCGATCTGCCTGCGCTGCCAGTTGCCAAGCACACCTGTCATTGAGGAGGCCGCGACCTGGCTGGTGACGGTGGACACGGCGACCGCAGGCGGCACGCCGAGGAAGATCAGCAGCGGTGTCATCAAAAAGCCCCCGCCGATGCCGAACAGCCCGGATATGAACCCGACAGCGGCGCTCATCGCGATGAGCAGCAGCACGCTGACCGGCATCTCCGCGATGGGCAGGTATGTCTGCATGATGGACGGAACGCCTCACGGGAGCAGGAAGTTGAGAGCCCATTATGGCCACTCAACATGAACGATTCCCTGCTGTGACAGGCGCTTGCGCCCGTTCCGATCACATGGATGCGATCAGCTCACGCGCTGTTTTGGCTGGGGCTTGGCAGGCTGCTGATTGGCAGGCGGGTGATTGGCAGGCTTGGGCTGCGGATCCCAGCCATCTGGCGGCGCATTGACCTCGTTGGCAACAGGATCGGTTGTCTTCGGCTTCCAGTTGAGCGAGGCGGAGCGCCCGGCAGCGAGATCAACCGGGGTCAGTCGTGCTCCGACCTCGTCGCGCTTCTTGGCGGCGTCGTTGTCGCCTTGCCGTGCTGCCACCGCAAACCATATGTACGACTGCGTCATGTCCTGCTCCAGGCCAAGACCCCGGCCCAGCAGGATCGCCAGGTTGAACTGGCTGTCGCGAATACCAAATTCGGCGGCCTGCCGGAACAGGGCGGCAGCGGCGGCGTAATCGGGCCGACCATCCGCGCCTTCGGCGATCAGCACGGCCAGATTGTGCATGGCCTTGGCGTTGCCCTTGTCGGCGGCACGCTTGTACCAGTTCATCGCAAGCTTCGGATCACGCGTTGTTCCAATGCCTTTCTCGAAAATGTTGGCGATGCGGAACTGGGCGGGCGCAGACCCGGCAGCAGCGGCCCGCTCGAACAGGCGCAGTGCAAGTTTTGAATCGCGGGTCATGCCGATCCCGTCGCTGGCGCGCACGCCAAGTTCATAAACCGCACTGGCGTCGCCGTCCTGAGCGGCGCGGCGCAAGCCAGCGGTGCCGATGGTGGAGGGCAACTCGCCCAGATCAGTGACCCGGCCCGGTTCTGCCGACAGTCTCTCGATGCTGCCGGGTGCTGCGGCAGGAGGCGCAAGGGACGCCATGTCGACAGGTGCTGAAGCCGGTGCGGAAACTGTTGCTACTGATCCTGTGACCTGGGTGCGCGCGTCCTCTTTCGCAGGCACATCCGCTTTCGCAGGCAGATCCGCTCTCGCAGGCACGTTCGGCCTGTTCATCGAGGTCTGGTCCTTGGGCGGAACAGCCGATGTGGAGGGTTGCGCGGCCTCGCTGCCAGGGGCTTCGAGTGGCGCTTGAGGTGATTGCTGGGCGGAAACTGGTGCAGCAGGTTTGCGGGTTGCATCTGCCTCAGTGGCGGAACGGACCTGTTGGGGTGTCGGTGCATCAGTCAGCAGTGATGATGCGATCTGGCTGGCACCGAGGGCGAGGACCACTGCGGCAAGGCCGAGCAGGATGGGCTTGCGGCGCTTTTCCAGCGTCTCGCGCAGGCTGATCGGCAGCGAGGTGCGGGCTGTCTTGCCTTTGGCCGCTTTTTTGCCATCCGCACCAAGAGCATCCGCCTCGTTGCTGGCAGCCATGGCTGCGCGCCGTGCTGCGGCGATGAGGTTGGGGTTGATGGCTCCGCCCTGTGTTCCGGCCGGGCCCATGCCGACATCAATACGACCACGGGGGCGACCCGATCCTGGTTCGAGAGGCAGGTCGGGTTCAGGTTCCAGAAGGGGATCCTCAAGGCGGCGTGCCACGGCTTGCGACGAAGAAGGCGTGCTTTCCGATATGTCGGACGGCCTGATCTGGCGTGCCGCCTCACGCGCCGCAAGGAGCCTGTCGGTTGCGGAGGGTTGCGCATGAACAGCAGCCGAAGCGTATGCCGGAGCCTGGTCGACCTTGCTGTCCGTCTCCCGGATCAGGGCGGCGTGTTGCCTGCCAGGCATGCCATGATCACGGCTTCCGGTGTCGCGGCCTGCATGTTCTCGGCCTGCATGATCTCGACTTGCATGTTCGCGAGACTCAGGCCTGTTTTCAGGCACGCTGGCAGACATGGCCCGCAGGCGTGCCGACAGGCCCGTGTCCTCGCTGCGGTCGCGGGAAATGTCGTCTTCGAGCTGGGCGAGACGCTGGACGATTTTTTCCAGCGTGTCGTTTACAGCACCGATGGCACTGTGGGTGCGCTTGTCGATGGAGACATGCACATCCTTCAGGCCGGCAAGATCGTCGCGCAGAAGCGAAAGATGCTGAAGGTCCGCAGCAGGCCGCGCCACATGCGAGATCGCATCGGCGACAGCTGCCCTTGCAGCCCGGTCAACCGCGGTCGTGGTTTCCTCGCGCAACCCGCCAAGGTAGAGCATCAGATCCTGCAGTGTATGTTCAAGGCCATCGGCTGCGGCGTTTGCTGCGGGCTTTGCGTCAAGCCGCTGGGCCAGCGCCGCAACCTGGCGTTCCAGCGATTGCAGGCCCTGGGCGCTGGAATCGGGGCGCGAAACATCCTCGAGCCGGCGTGCCAGATCGCCGATCATGTCTTCGATCGGCGTCAGGTCGATCTTTGCCGCAGCGGCTGGCTGTACAACCGGCTGCTGAGCCTTCGCCAACGCTTCGATGCGCGCGGCCAGCATGTCGATCTGTTTTTCGATGGCCGCTGGCCCGCGTGCCGAAAGGTGGTCGATCTGGACGGACAGGCGTTCGACGCGCTGGGCCAGTTCATCCGACCC
>JANMIB010000315.1:0-16836 GCA_031375605.1 Allobosea sp.
ATGGAACTTGGAAACGTCGTGCTGCAGGGTTCCTCCGAGAGCCTGCGCGGCAATGACCGGCTTGCGGCAGCCTATCTCGGCCATGTGGTGGAAGCGGGCTGACTGAAAACAGAACCTGGACACAAAACCTCAACGCGGGAGAATCTGATGATCCAACGCCTCACAACACTGAAAGTCGCCGCATTCGCACTGGCGGGGCTTGGCGCGACTACCGTCGTCGCCAGCGCGCAGGAGATCGTGCTGGGCCTGAGCATGATCAAATCCGGGCCTCTGAAAAACGTTGGCGAAGCCACCGAAACCTCGGTCGATCTCGCGGTCGAGGAGATCAACGCCAAGGGTGGGGTCAATGGACGCAAGATCCGGCTGGTCAAGTTCGACACCGGCTCGGACCCAAGGCAGGCGGCGACCGCGACACAGAAACTGGCGCAGGACGATGGTGCGCTGGCCATCATCGGCCCGTTCTCGTCAGGCGAGGCAGCCGTGGCCTTTCCGGCTGGCGAACGGCTTGGCCTGGTGCAGATGCCCAATGCAGCCTCCCAGCCGGGCCTCACGGGCAATTTCAGCTACGCCTGGCGCCTGACAGCCGATGAAGGCAAGCAGTTTGGCCGCCTGATCGCCACGTTGCGCAAGAAGAACATCAAGACCGACAAGGCCGAGATCATCTATGTCTCCGACGAGCGCGTCTCGAACATCTCCGGCACCCAGTTCTACCCTGCGATCCTGAAAGCGGCGGGCATCGCGTTCGGCGACCCGATTGCCTTCCAGTATCGCAGCTTCGATGTTTCGCCGCAGGTCGCGCAGGTGATCCAGCGCAATCCTGATGTGGTGGCCTTGGCCGCAACCCCGGACAGCGCTGGCAAGGTGATCAAGGAGTTGCGCCGCCAGGGCTTTGCCGGGCGGGTCATCGGTTCGCAGATCTTCGCCGATCCCAATGCCCTGGAGCTGTTCGGCAAGGATGCTGACGGGCTGCTGATCGTGGCGGGCTTCTGGTCTGACCGCAACGAGGCCACGCGCAGCTTCACGGCAAGGTTCGCTGCGGAAAATGCGAAGCGGGGCCTCACGACCAAGAAAGTGCCGCACCACACCGATGCGCAGGCTTACGACATCGTCTTCCTGCTCAAGCAGGCCATGGAAAAGGCCGGTGTGACGGGCGATCCTGCCAAGCGCACCGAGGAGCGTACCGCCTTGCGCGACGCCATGAAGGGCATCCGCTTCACCGGCGTGACTGGTGATGACACCTGCTTCAACGCGGCCCGTGATGCACAGCTGCCAGGTTTCATCATCGAGATCAACAACCTGCAATGGAACCTGTTCGATCAGCATCCTGCTGATCCATGCCCGTGACCTGATCGGGTCAGGAGGGTGGACCCAGCCTGCTTGCAAGCCATGTCGCAAGCAGGCCCCGGTAGCTGGCGATCTCGTCCGCCACCTTGCCGCTCGCCGTCATGGCTCCCAGGATGCGTGTCAATCGCGGTCCTGGGGCTGCTGTGAGGCCGAGTGGGCCGGTCAACGCTTCAAGCCAGAGCAGCGAGGCCGTCAGTCCGCAATCCGGCAGGCACGGCTCCGGTCCGAGGCTGAACGGCCCCGCCGGATGGATGGCCTGCTCGACCAGGTCCAGTTTGCCGGCGATGCTGCGATCGATGTCCGCGACGGCCTGACTGTCGCGGGCCTCTGGTACGACATGGGCAAACAACCTGCGCAAAGCAGGTTCAAGCTGAAGGTCATGCCAGCGCGACAGCATGCGCATCCGGGCACGTGCGCGGATGCCCGCCGGGAACAGCGGATCACCCAGCTTGCTGTCCTCGAGATACTCGATGATGGCCTCGCATTCGCTGAGCACCAAATCGCCGTCGATCAGGACCGGGATTGTGCCAGCGGGATTGATGGCGCGGAAGGCCGGTGTCCTGTAGCTGCCGCCGGGAGGATCACGCAGGGGGATCGTCAGCCCTTTCAGCTTCAGCGCCAGACGCAGCTTGAAGCTGTAAAGCGAGATCGGCATCTGGTAGATCAGCATGGCTCAGGTTCCGTGGTTCGGCACATCATGCAACCGAGTGGAGGATTTGCACACCATGCGTCTTGAGTTGATGACATCGCCCGCCGTCAAGGCCTATCTCGCTGCCAAGCCCGGCATTGTCATTCCGGTGGGTGCAACCGAGCAGCACGGCCCCGATGCGCTGATCGGAACGGATCATCTGTGCGCGGAGGTGATCGCGCGCCGCTTCGGCGAAAGCCATGGCGTGATCATCGCGCCGACGCTTGCTTACGGCATGTCGCAGTTTCACCTGGGGTTTGCCGGGACCATTTCGCTGCGTCCCTCGACGCTGGCTGCGATGATGCAGGACGTGATCGCATCGCTGGCCGCCACAGGCTTCACGCGGATATATGTGCTCAACGGGCATGGCGGGAACCTGGCTCCCATCCGCAGCGCCGTGCAGGAATTTTATGCTCTGCGGTCCTTCGCAGGCGAGCACGCGCCCTCAAAGGTGCATTGCAGGGTGAAAAGCTGGTGGGAGATGCCCCACGCCAATGCCATCCGCACATCGCTGTATGGCGCTGGTGAAGGCTTCCATGCCACGCCATCCGAGGTTGCCATCACGATGGCGTCTCACCCCGAACACATCGCGGCTTTTGACCGGCCTGCACCTCAACATTCTGCGGGCGATGTGATGCTGCATGCTGGCGACAACTATTATGACGCCGCAGATTTCGTGGCACGTTTCCCTGATGGCGTTGTGCTGTCCCATGCGTCGCTGGCAACGCGGCAGGCGGGCGAACAGCTCATCGAGGCCGCCGCCAGCGACCTTGCAGAGGATTTCGGGATGTTCTGCAACTCGGTCTGACAGCAGGTTTCAGTGCCCCCGGTCACTCGCGCCCATGTGCCGCTCAAGGCGGCGCACAAGCCAAGAGACGGCGGCGATCAGCACCAGATACTCGAGAACAAGCACCGTGTAGATTTCGAGCGGCCGGTATTCGACAAGTGTCAATTCGTTGGCCCTGCGGGTCAGCTCCTGGTAGCCAACCACCGAGATCAGCGACGACATCTTGAGGACATAGACAAACTGGTTGCCCAGCGCTGGCAGGATGCGGCGGATGGCCTGTGGCAGAACGACAAAGCGCATCACCTGCCATGAACTCAGCCCGATGCTGCGCCCGGCCTCCCATTGCCCTTTCGGGATCGACTGGATGCCGGCCCTGAAGATTTCGGCTTCGAAGGCGGAGTCCGACAGCGCCAACGAGATCACCCCTGCCGTGAACACGCCAAACTGGAGCCCTGCCACCACGGGCAGGCCATAATAGACCCACAACAGCAGCACCAGAAGTGGCACGGAGCGGAATGTCTCGACATAGAGCCTGTTGCAAACCCGCAAGACCTTGCGCTTGGACAGCGCCATCAGTGCGACCAGCATGCCGATGATGACCGCAATGACGATCGACACGACAGAGATGGTCAATGTTGCCCACACACCCGATGTCAGGAACAGGATGTTGTTCTGGCCGCGCGGATCGAACGGCGAGACGACATGCCAGCCCCAGGTATAGGTTGAGGCGTTGTAGCTGGAACCGGCACACCCGCCCAGAGCAAGGGCCAGTGCACCGATGATCAGGCATGATTCCGTCAGCCTGGACGCTGGCCTCGATGGCTTCACAGGGCTGCTTTCAGCTTGATGGCAGCCATTTTTTTTCCAGTGCGTCGAAGAAGCCTTCGGCTTTCTTCAAGGCAATCCAGGTGTTCACATAGTTCAGCCATGCCATGTCATCCTGCGCGACAACATAGGCGAACGGGCGCTTGTTGCGCATCTCCGAGCCTTGCACGTTGACCGCCAGCTGCTCGAAGCGTTTCACTAGCGTCGAGGCTTCCACATTGCTGGTGAGGGTCACATCTGCGCGGCCGGCAAGCACCTCCTGAAAGCCGGTTGCAGGCGTCTGCACGGCCTGGATCGTGGCCTTCGGGAAGTGCAGCTTGGCCTGGTCGTGGAACACCGTGCCCATGCTGACAGCCACCTTCACGGCGGGATCATTGATCGCGTCCCACGTCCTGAATTTCGCGGCATTTGTCTTGAGAGACAGAGGCACGGTTCCAGCCTCGATGTAAGGCGCGCTGAACGATGCCGTCCTGGCGCGCCCCATGCTGACTGATGCGCCCGAAAAGATGTCGAAGCGGTTCGCGGCAATGCCTGCCACGAGCGTGGCCCATTCGGTCGGAACCCATTCGATCTTCGCACCCAGATCCTTGGCGAATTCGGTCATCGCCTCGATGTCGAAGCCCTGGTACTCGTTGCTGCCGGGATTGCGGAACGACATCGGGTTGAAATCGCCTGTCGTGCCGATGCGGATCGTGCCGCGCTTCAGGATGTCGGCAAGCCGCGAGGCGCTGCCGGGAGCGGTCTGTGCGGCAGCAGGCACCGATGCCGCTGCGATGGCTGCGCCTGCAAGCAGGAGGGATTTGGCCAGGTCACGACGTTGGATGTTAATGTCACGATGTTGCATGGTGGTGTCTCCGTTCAGGTTCGGGGTGGGCATGCGGAAAAAAGAGCAGGGCAATCATCGTGCCTGTTGTTCGGGTCGTCACCGCCGCTCCGCCTGGACCGACAGGAAACGCAGCCTGGGTGACAGGACTTTCTGGATGCCGTAGCGCAATTCCGCATCCAGACACAGCGAGTCGCCTTCGGTCAGATGCAGTTCCTGCGTGCCGTAGCGATAGATCGCTTCCCCTTCGAGCACGTGGATGAACACGCAGCCATGGCCTGTGTAGGTCGGCGGCGAGGTGTGCTCGTTGCGCTCGATCGTCACCATTACGCTTTCGAACTGCAGATCGATGCGGCGGTGAAACCCGAGCACCACGAACTCGTGCTTGTGCTGGCCCATCAGCCGCGTCGATTTCAGACCCTGATTTTTCTTCACATGGGTGTAATCCGCGATGGAAGACCCTGTGTCCCGGAACAGGCTGACCATCGGCACCTCCAGCGCCGAAGCCAGCAATTCCAGCATGCTCAGGGATGGCGAGACCTGGCCGGTTTCGATCCGCGAGATCATGGCGGCGGACACACCGGCCCTTGCCGACAGATCGCGGGCCGTGATGCGCTTGAGATCGCGCAGTTCCCTGATCGTGCGCCCGACCGCTGCGTTCACGTTGGTGCTGCCAGGCGGCACCTGTGCCGTATCTTTGTCGTTGGGGAGAGTATCCGCCATAGCATCCACGATTCTTGGCATCTTGAAAAAGGACAGGACAGGTTCTTTTGCCTGCCGCGCCGACGGCCCCCGATCCGTGCAGGAAGGCCATCTGCAGTTGCGTAGGCATGCGTGATCTCATCAGCAAAGACCTATCGCGGATGATGGATTGTCGAACAAGTCCCGAAGCTGCGGATCGTGATCGATCACGGCCTGCGCACCAGGAACATGCGCGATCATGATGCGGCCATCGCGCCAGATGTCCACACTATCGACGCAGATGGTGGGGTCCACCACGTTCCAGCAGATTTCGCCGGGCGCATAGGCCCCGCATGTGTGGAAATGCAAAAGCCGCGGGTTGCCGAAAGCCGATCCGCTCCAGCGCTCGTAATGATCGTGCGCGGATTGAAGGTAGGCACAGCCGGGGTGGATCCCGGCATGCCATGAGTGGACCACATCCTTGTCGATGCCGAACAATCCGGCCACATGCTCGTAATGTGCCGCCGCCCGCGAACAATCGAGCGGATCACCTTCCCAGCGCATGAGACGCCCGCCCGCGATATGCGCGATCAGGGTCGAGGCAAGCGGGATGCCATAAGGCTGATAATATCGAGAGCCTGTGCCGACCATGAGATGCGCAACGGCGACCTTTCCCGCGAAACCGGCGGCATCGAGCGGCGCGAAAACCGAGACCGGATAGCGCTTGATCGAGACGTCTGCCGGCTGTCGGACCTGATCTAGCTGTGGAGGCTGGGTGAGGCACCCGCGCACATCGGTGCCGCGCGCACAGGTGATGCGGATCTCTCCCGCACCTGCAAACAACTCGTGGAAGGCCTGCTTCAGAGCCACAAAACCTGCATATGATGCAGAGCCAAAGGGGGAGGCGAGCGCAGCAGTGTCAAGAACATAGCTGACGATCGGCCTTGCTCCGGGCGGCATGGCGCGAAACCTGAGCTGATCGCCGAGCCGTGCCAGAAACAAGGTGTGGTCCGCACCCCTGATAGCCCGTTCAAGCTCCGGCGTCAGCATGTCGGCAGCTTCCGAAAAGGGCACGTCGAGAACAGATGTCCGTACGCCGATGCTCTGTGCAACCTTGGCGATGACGTGCGCAAGATCAGCCCCGTAATAGCCAAGGGCAGCGTCTTCCTCAAGGATCAGAAGGGTTTCTCCGGCCCGCGCCCCGGCACAGCCAAGCAGCAGGTTCAAGGCACCTTGTCGCAGCGCTTCCTCATCGGCCAGCATCACGTCTCATCACCTTTTTCGGCATTTGACCTTGGAAGGTTACACATGCAAGAATTTACTGTCGATCAAAATATGGATTGCGGTGCAACCATCGGCAACAGGGCACATGGGATGGCGCAGAACCTGCTCCGAATCTTGGCCAGACCATGTCATCGAGAGGGACAAAAGCATGTATCTGAAGGATTGCTGGTATGTCGCTGGCTGGAGCCATGAGGTTGGCCATGGCCTGCAGGCGCTGCGCATACTCGGCGAAAACATTGTCATGTACCGCGCTGCAAACGGTGATCTGGCAGCTCTCGAAGATGCCTGCCCACACCGGAAGCTGCCTCTCTCCATGGGTTCGCTCGTCAACGACCGCATCGTCTGCGGCTATCATGGTCTGACATTCGACCAGCACGGGACTTGCGTCGCCGCGCCGACCCAGGGACGCATCCCAACGGGGGCTTCAGTCAGGCGTTATCCAGCCACGGACCGCTATGGTTTCGTCTGGATCTGGATGGGCAATCCTGACCATGCCGACGAAACCAGGATCATCGACATCCCGAACTACGGCAACCCTTCATGGGGCCGCACCAAGGGCGGGGACATGCCGATTGCCTGCAACTATCTTTACATCGTCGACAACCTGCTCGATCCGGCGCATGTCGCCTGGGTCCATGTCGGATCGTTCGCCGGTGCCAAGACCGATGACACGCCCTTGTCCATCGATGTCGGGGAGAACGGCGTGACGGTCTGGCGCTGGATGAACAACACAGCCCCGCCGCCTTATTACGCGCCGCTGCTCCGCTTTGAAGGCCATGCCGACCGCAAGCAGCACTATGAATGTGTCATTCCGTCCATCGGCATCAACATGTCGGTGTATGCACCTGCCGGGTTCGGGGGGCCAGACAGCCCGATGCACGCAAAAACCTATGTCAACATCTCATACAATTTCATGACCCCGATTGATGAGGGCAACACCCGTTATTTCTGGTTCCAGCATCGCAACACCGACCCTGACAACGAGGAGATCTCCGAGCAGATGAATGCGGGCGCGCTGACGGCTTTCCTCGAAGACAAGGATATTCTGGAAGCGGTGCATGTCGGCATGGCGAACAGGACCACGCCCCATCTCGATCTGGCGCTGGACGCGGGTTCCTTGCGGTTCCGCAAGCTCCTGAAGAGCAGGATTGCGGCTCAAGGTTCGGCCTCGGTTGCAGCCTGACATGAACGATGACCGGCCCCGTTGGCGGCAATACCGTGTCGCGCGCCGGGTGCCGGAAAGCGCTGCCGTGATCTCGCTCGAGCTGGTGGCTGCCGATGGCAAGCCTTTGCAGCCTTTCAGGCCGGGCCAGTTCCTGACATTCCGGCTGACAGGCGCTGCAGGCAGGCCCGTTCCGAAAAACTACTCGATTTCGTCTGACCCGGCCGACACGTCGCATTTTCGCATCAGCGTCAGGCGGCAGGTGCCAGCCGGTGTCGGCTCGTGCTTCATGCACGACGAGGCGCTGGACGGCGTTATTCTCGAAGGCTCGGACCCGAAAGGGCAGTTCGTGCTCGACGAGGCGAGCCATCGGCCGGTCCTGCTGCTGGCAGGCGGCATCGGCATCACGCCCCTCCTGGCCATGGCGCATGCGCTGGCGAAGGGCAGGCGTGACACGGTCCTGATCCATGCCTGCGAAAGTGCTGCGGCGCAGCCCTTCCGCGGCGAGGTCCGCGCCTTGTGCGACAAGGCCAGCAGCTTGCGGGCGTATGGCTGTTTTCAAGGGCCGGACACCGCCGATCACTTGCATGAAGCCACTGATTTCATGGGATTGGTGACCGCCAACACGCTTCGTAAGGTTCTGCCCATCGGTGATTATGATGTCTATCTGTGCGGTCCACCCGCCTTCATGCAGGCGATGTTCGTGATCCTGCTCTCCCTCGGTGTTCGCGAGAGCCAGATCCGTTACGAGTTCTTCGGCCCTGCCACGGTGCTCGGGCGCGCGGCAGTGGAGCAAGCCGGCCAAGCGGAGCAAGCCGGGCCAGTGGAGCAAGCCGGGCCAGTGCCTGCGCCTGCTGCTTTGGATGGTGCAACAGACGTGGCAGCAGGCGCGAGCGCCTCAGTACAGATGATGGTGACGTTTGCGGCAAGTGGCCTGAATGTCGTGTGGGACCATTCCAGTCGCAGCCTGCTGGATTTTGCCGAGGCGCAAGGGCTTTCGCCTGCGTTTTCCTGCCGAAACGGCATCTGCAACACCTGTCTGTGCGCCCTGACAGGAGACATCCGGTATGTCGATGAACCTCTGGAAGACCCCGCATCCGGAACAGCCCTGATCTGCTGCAGCGTGCCGACAGGTTCGGTCACGCTTGACCTGTGAAAGATGGCACTCAGCCCATCCTCGCCAGCACGCGTTCTGCGGTGCCGTGGAGGATCATGGCTTTGTCGGCATCGCCCAGTTCGGCCATCCTCACCGTGTTTCGCACCTGATCGGGCACGAAGATCGGATAATCCGTGCCCATCATGATCCGGTCAGCCCCGAAAACCTTGACGGCAAGTTCCAGTGCACGCGGCCCAAGCGAGGCGCAATCATAGACCATGCCGCGCAGGCTTTCGCGCGGGAACGCGGTGTAGGGCGGACGCGACAGCGCCACCGCTTCCAGCCGTTCCAGCACGAACGGCAGGGTGCCACCCAGATTGACCATCTGGAAGGTGATGTTCGGATAGGCCTCGCACAAGCCGCCTGACAGCACGGTCATCACCATCTGCGCCAGCGAGGCCTGCAGGTTGAGCACGGAGGCCCGGTAGACGGATGTGTCGGTGAAGGGGGCAGGCGGGGCTTCACCCGGCATCAGGCCGGGATGGATCATCAGCAGCGCGCCAGTGCTGTTGGCCGCCTCGAACACCGGCACCAGAGCACGGACCGCGTCAAGGGACAGGAAGTAGTTGCCGGGCAGGATCGCGCCTGCCAGCTTGAGTTCGCGCCTGATCCTGATCATCTCGTCCGTTGCCGCCTCCATGCTGGCGAGCGGCAATCCACCAAGGCCGGCAAAGCGTCCGGCAAAGCGGCCAGACGAAGCGTGGCATATTCCAGCCAGATGGCTGTTGTAACGGCATATGGCCTTGCCGACCTCGGCCACTGGCATGACATCGACGCCAAGCGCACCTGGAAAGGTCAGGAGCTGCGTCGCGATCCCGCTGGCATCCATGTAGGCCAGCCGGGCAACAAGATCTGTGTAGCCATCGCTCATCTCGGTCGAAGCGGTCATCGCGTTGAGGACAAGCTGCCCGCTCGCGCCGCGCGAGACATTCGGCCGCTCATGGCGCAGCATGAGGTCATCGACCAGCCCGCCATAGTAGTGCGAATGCATGTCGAAGGCCGTTGGCGTCATGGTGCAATGTTCTGTTCGGGTTGCGCGCGGCGCTGGCATCCGTCGCAGACAAAGACACGCCGCATGGCCAGCTGAAAGTCCCTGATGTCTGACTGGCAGGCCGGGCATGCCGGCTTGCCGAAGATATTGACGCGCTCGCCATATTTGCTGCGGGACTTGGCAACGCCATCGACGGTGATGATGGCGTTGTTCTTCACGCCGATGGCGAGCAGGTGTACCGCATCTGCCCACAACCTGTCGAAGGTGGGACGGTCGATCATCTTGCCAGGCGTGCCCGGATGAACTTTCTGCCGCCAGAGGATTTCACTGCGGTAGATGTTGCCGATGCCTGCCATGACGCCCTGGTCCATCAGCAGTTGCCCGATGGCGGTCCGGCTTTTGCTGATCCGCGCCCAGGCCCGGTCTGGATCGGCATCTGTCCTCAGCACGTCCGGTCCGATTCGCCCTGTCAGCTCTGCCAGGCTGGCCATGTCGAGGATTTCGCAGGTATTTGGCCCGTTGATGTCAACCACATGGCTGCTGCTGACCATGCGCACTCTCACTGCGCCGCGCGGCTCGGCGGCGGGCAACTTTGCCGTGCGGAACCTGCCGAACAGGCCCAGATGGATGTGAAGCGCCTCGTCATTGGCAAAGCGGTAGATCAGGTGCTTGCCGTAAGCTTCCACGTCCGTGCAGGTCTGCCCGTCGAGCCGTGCGGCACCATCGCCGAACCGGCCTTGCGGCGATGACACCTCAACGCGCTGGCCAGCAAGCATGGGGCGCTGGTCGCGTGCGGCACGATGAATGGTATGGCCTTCAGGCATGGGTCCGGGTCCGGGTCTTTGATCAGGCGTTCATTCGGGGCATGGACTTGGTCAATCTGGCCAAAGCCCACGAAACATCACACCATGTCCATATATCGCGTCTGCACTTATCGCAAAACGAGGCGAAAACAGCAGGAAGACGATGACGCAGCATGGCCACCGGCAGATGACAGGTTGCGCGACGATGACGATACCGTCCGGGCGTGGTTGAGCAGTTGACTCGGGGCAGGCTGCGGTCGTTTGCCATGCCTGTGCCCAAGGCCTGTCTGATTTGCCTATTTTAGAGGCAGGCTGTTAGACTGATGCCGGTTTCGTCCGACGGGCTGTTGGCACGCAGATTGCTGAATGTCGTCCGAGGCGGTTCTGACAACAAAGACGTCCGCAAACAGTCCAGGGAGAATCGGGAATGACATCTCGCATCGCATCGCTTGTATCCGCGGCACTTTTCGCATCGACGGCCATGCTGGGCGTCGTCCAGGCGCAGGAAAAGGTGCTGCGCATCGGCATGACAGCCGCCGATATACCCCGCACGCACGGCCAGCCTGATCAGGGTTTTGAGGGAAACCGTTTCACCGGCATCCCGATGTATGACGGGTTGACGCAGTGGGACCTGTCCTCTGCGGACAAGCCGAGTGTCGTGATCCCCGGCCTTGCGACCGAGTGGTCGGTGAATGATGCCGACAAGACAAAATGGACGTTCAAGCTGCGGCCCGGCGTCACGTTTCATGATGGGTCGCCGCTGACCGCGGATGCCATTGTCTGGAATGTCGAAAAGGTTCTGAACAAGGATGCCGCCCATTTCGACCCAAGCCAGGTCGGCGTCACGGTCTCGCGCATGCCGACCTTGCGGTCCGCCCGCAAGATCGACGACCTGACGGTCGAATTGACCACGTCCGAGCCTGATAGCTTCCTGCCGATCAACCTGACAAACCTGTTCATCGCATCGCCGGCCCGCTGGAATGCCAAGCTCGCCGCCGTTCCTGCAACCGTCACGGAGCCTGCGGAACGCGCCAAACAGGCCTGGGTCGCCTTCGCAGCCGAGCCTTCGGGCACCGGCCCGTTCAAGGGTGTCCGTCTCGTGCCGCGCGAGCGTTTCGAGATGGTCGCCAACAAGGATTACTGGGATCCCAAGCGCAAGACGAAGCTCGACCGTGTTGTCCTGCTGCCGCTGGCGGATGCGAATGCCCGCACGGCGGCCCTGCTGTCGGGACAGGTGGACTGGATCGAGGCCCCGGCTCCGGATGCCTTGCCACGCATCAGGAGCAGCGGGTTCACGGTCTATTCCAACCCGCAGCCCCATGTCTGGCCGTGGCAGTTCTCCTTTGCGGATGGCTCGCCATGGCTCGACAAGCGGGTGCGGCATGCCGCCAATCTCTGCATCAACCGCGAGGAACTCAAGACGCTCCTGGGCGGCATGATGGGGATACCGAAAGGCTCGGTCGAGCCTGGCCATCCGTGGTGGGGCAATCCGACCTTTGACATCAGATATGACGCGGCCGCCGCAAAGAGGCTGATGACGGAAGCGGGCCATTCCGCCGCCAAGCCGCTCAAGGTCAAGGTGCTGACATCGGCGTCAGGTTCAGGCCAGATGCAGCCGATCCCGATGAACGAGTTTCTGCAGCAGGCCCTCAAGGAATGCTTCTTCGATGTCGAACTCGATGTGATCGAGTGGAACGCGGTGTTCACCAACTGGCGGGAAGGCGCAAAGGATCCGAAGGCGCGCGGCGCGAACGCCATCAACGTGACCTTCGCCACGATGGACCCGTTCTTCGCGATGGTCAGATTCTCCTCGACCAAGACCTTCCCGCCGGTCTCGAACAACTGGGGCTATTTCGGCAATGCGGAATTTGACGAACTGATCGCCAAGGCACGCTCGAGTTTCGATGGCACCGAGCGCGACAAGGGCCTTGCCAACCTGCACAAGAGGCTGGTCGAGGAAGCCCCTTTCCTGTGGGTCGCGCATGATGCCGGTCCACGTGCCATGAGCGCCAAGGTGAAGGGCGTGGTCGCACCAAAGAGCTGGTTCATCGACATCGCGCCCATGTCAATCGAATGAGCGTTGCTGCTTCCGCCGGGCATGGGCAGGCCATCTAGATGCTGATTTATATTCTCAGACGCGTCATCTACGCGATCCCGGTTGCGTTCGGCGTCAGCGTCGTCTGTTTCATGTTGGTCTACATCTCGCCAGGTGATCCGCTGACATCGATCCTGCCGCCTGATGCGTCAGCACAGCTGCAGGCCGAGATGCGGCGGATCTACGGGTTTGATCGCCCCTTGCCTGTCCAGTACGGCCTGTGGCTGATGAAAATCCTCCAGGGCGATCTGGGAACATCCATCGCCACCGGCAGACCCGTGGCGCAGGAGCTTGGCAAGGCGCTCGGCAACACCTTGATGCTGGCTGTGCTGGCCACGCTGATCGGCTTCATCCTCGGCAGTCTCTTCGGCTTTGTGGCCGGGTATTTCCACAACAGCTGGATCGACAAGCTCGCCTCGTTCATCTCGATCATCGGCGTGTCGGTGCCGCATTACTGGCTGGGCATGGTGCTGGTGATCATCTTCTCGGTCCAGCTGAACTGGCTCCCGGCGACCGGGGCCGGTCCTGGCGGGTCTGATGCGTGGAAATGGAACTGGGAGCATGTCAAGCATCTGATCTTGCCGGCCGTCACCATGTCGGTCATCCCCATGGGCATCGTGGCGCGGACGGTGAGGGCGCTGGTGGCAGACATTCTCAGCCAGGAGTTCATCACCGGCCTGGCCGCCAAAGGCCTGCTGGACCGCGGCATTTTCGGGCATGTCGTCAAGAACGCAGCTCCCACCGCGCTCGCTGTCATGGGCCTGCAGCTCGGCTATCTGCTGGGCGGCTCGATCCTGATCGAGACGGTGTTCTCCTGGCCCGGCACGGGCTTCCTGCTGGGGCAGGCCATCTTTCAGCGTGATCTGCCGCTTCTGCAAGGCACGATCCTGGTGCTGGCGCTGTTTTTCGTGACCCTGAACCTGATTGTCGACGTCATCCAGACCATGCTCGACCCGAGGGTGCAGCGGTCATGAGCGCGCCAGCAACCGCTGTCTCAGGGGCCATCGAGAAGTCGCCGGGCTACTGGGCTGGGGTGGGCCGCCGTTTCCGCCGCGATCCTGTGGCGATGCTGGCCTTGTGCCTTGTGCTGGGGCTGATCCTGATGGCGCTGCTCGCGCCCTGGGTTGCGCCCGCCGATCCTTATCGCGCGTCCATGCTGCGCCGTCTGCGCCCCATCGGCACGCCCGGATTCCTCCTCGGAACCGACGAGCTGGGCCGCGACATGCTATCCCGCCTGATCCACGGCGCACGGCTGTCGCTGCTGATGGGGGTGACACCGGTGTTCATCGCCTTCTTCGTCGGCTCCGCCATCGGCATCACCGCGGGCTACATCGGCGGAACGGTCAACACGGTCCTGATGCGCACCATCGATGTGTTCTTCGCATTTCCGTCCGTGCTGCTGGCCATCGCCCTGTCGGGCGCATTGGGGGCCGGCATCTTCAACGGCCTGCTGTCCCTGACGGTCGTGTTCATCCCGCCCATCGCCCGCATTGCGGAAAGCGTCACCACGGCGGTCCGCAAGATCGAATATGTGGAAGCTGCCCGTGCGTCCGGGGCATCAGCGTTCACCATCGTGCGCGTGCATGTGCTCGGCAACGTCATCGGCCCGATCTTCGTTTATGCGACAGGCCTCATTTCGGTGTCGCTGATCCTGGCATCTGGACTGTCGTTCCTTGGGCTTGGCGTCAAGCCGCCAGAGCCCGAATGGGGCCTGATGCTCAACACGCTCAGGAACGCGATCTATGTGCAGCCCTGGGTTGCCGCGCTGCCCGGCCTGATGATCTTCATCACGTCCGTGTCCTTCAATCTGCTGTCGGACGGCCTGCGCTCTGCAATGGATCTGAAGGCATGAGCACCACACCTGTTGCCAGTGCCAGCCCGCCAGGCCCGCTTTTGTCCATCACGGGGCTGACCAAGCATTTCCCGCTGAAAGGCGGGCTTCTCGGCGGCAGGAAGGGTGTCGTGCGCGCGGTGGACGGCATCAGCTTTGATGTGGCCGAGGGCGAGACGCTTGGCATCGTGGGCGAAAGCGGCTGCGGCAAATCGACGACGGCGCGGCTGATGGTGGACCTGATCAGGCCGGATGCGGGAGATATACGCCTGGGCGGCAGGAGGCTGGGGCATGACATGAGCGTTCGCGACATGCGCCGCCAGGTCCAGATGGTGTTCCAGGACAGCTATGCCTCGCTCAATCCGCGCCTGACCATGGAGGATGCCATCGCGTTCGGTCCGATGGTCAATGGCATGTCGGAACAGGCCGCGGTCGCATGCGCGCACGAGCTTTTGCACAAGGTCGGGCTGGAACCCAGGCGCTTTGCCGGGCGTTACCCGCATGAACTCTCCGGTGGGCAGCGCCAGCGGGTCAACATCGCCCGCGCGCTGGCCTTCTCGCCAAAGGTCGTGATCCTTGACGAAGCAGTTTCGGCGCTCGACAAGTCCGTGGAGGCGCAGGTCCTGAACCTGCTGTGCGATCTCAAGGCCGAACTGGGGCTGACCTATATCTTCATCTCCCATGACCTGAACGTCGTCCGCTACATGAGCGACCGGGTTATGGTGATGTATCTTGGCGAGGTCGCCGAGATCGGGCCGGTGGATGCGCTCTACAGCAATCCGTCGCATCCCTATTCGCGCGCCTTGCTGGCAGCCATGCCGTCCATGGACCCTGACAGGCGCACCCATGAGGCCCCGTTGCAGGGCGATCCGCCCAACCCGATCAACCCGCCATCCGGCTGTCGTTTTCACACCCGCTGCAAGCTGGTGGATGATGTCTGCAGCCGGCAAAGTCCGGGTCTTTACCTGCAGGAGCAGAAGGGGCACCTGGCGGCGTGCCACATCGCCATCCCCGGATCAGGGCACAAGCACGCGGGGCAGGCCTCATGAGAGCCATTTCCAGCAGCGAGATTGCCATCACTGCACCACTTGTGGAGATGGAAAATGTCACCGTTTGCTTTGGCGGCGACAGAACAGTCCATGCCGTCAACGGGGTCAGCTTCACGCTGGCTCCGGGCGAGACCCTCAGCATTCTTGGCGAGAGCGGCTCTGGCAAGAGCGTCACGCTGAAAACGCTGCTGCGATTGCTGCCGCGCAACCGGACGACTGTTCGCGGCAAGGTCCGTGTCAACGGTACCGATGTCCTTTCGCTGGATGACCGCGCCTTGGCTGATCATCGCGGCGGTGTCGTGTCGATGATTTTCCAGGATCCGATGCTGGCGCTCGACCCGGTCTACACCATCGGCGACCAGATCGCCGAGGCCGTGATCAGGCATGAGAACTGCGGCCGCAGGACGGGCCTTGCCCGCGCGCTCGACATGCTGACCCGCGTGCGCATTCCCTCACCGGAAAGGCGCATGAACGCGTACCCGCACGAGATGTCCGGAGGCATGCGCCAGCGGGCGATGATTGCGCTGGCGCTGGCATGTCGACCAAAGCTCTTGCTGGCAGACGAGCCGACCACCGCGCTTGATGCCACGGTGCAGATCCAGATCCTGTTGCTCCTGCGTGAACTGCAGCGCGAATTTGGCATGGCGATGATCTTCGTCACGCACGATATTGGCGTTGCCGTTGAAATCTCGGACCGTGTGGCGGTCATGTATGCCGGGGAGTTCGTCGAGACGGGGAGCGTGCGTGACATCATCCGCGACCCGCGCCATCCCTACACCAGGGGCCTTCTGGCGGCGAACCTGCACGGCGCGATCAAGGGCGCGCGGCTTGATGCCATCCCCGGCGCTCCGCCCGCGCTCGAGCGGATGCCGGCCGGATGCTCGTTTGCCCCGCGTTGCCCGATCAGGACCGAGGCCTGCGACCAGGCCCGCCCGCCCGAGACGTCTTTTGGCGACGGGCGCAGCGTCCGGTGCATTCACGCCTGACGGACCCGGTTGGTTCACCTGAGCTTTCGCGTCCGGTGGTCATGCGCCCAACACAGATTGAGGCGACACCCTGCTTTGGATAGTCTTTGCGGGCAGCAAACCCCGTCCTGAGACCGGAGTGAAAAACCATGCCCGTGACCGTGATCAGGAATGCCGACTGGATCGTGGCTTTTGACGAGGCGAGCGGCGGCCATGTCTATCTCAAGGGCGGCGATGTCGCCTTTGATGGCAACAGGCTGATCCATGTCGGCGGCAGCTATCACGGGCCGGTGACGTCCACCATCGAGGGGGCAGGGCGCATGGTCATGCCGGGCCTTGTCAACATCCATTC
>JANMIB010000342.1:0-1644 GCA_031375605.1 Allobosea sp.
TGGGCGCACAATGCGGAGCGACACAGGCATCGCTTGGCTTTTGACGCTGCCGGCGATCCTTGCCTATTTTGCGATGATCCTCTTGCCACTGCTGGCGGTCATGGCGCTGGCCTTCACCGATTACGAGTTTGGCGCGCGCGGCTTTCGCTGGATCGGTTTCGCCAATTTCGCCGACATGCTGGGCGACCGCACCTTTGGCGCCTCGATCCGCAACACCGTGATCTACTGTTTGTTCGTCGCGCCACTTTCAATTGGCATCGCTCTTGGGCTGGCGGTCCTGATCGAAGCTGGCGCTCGGGGCCGGGCGTTCTGGCGGGCTGTGTTTTTCTTGCCGGTCGTGTCGCTGACCGTGGCGATGGCAACCGCCTGGCAATACCTGCTGCACCCAAGCATCGGGCCGCTGAATGCGCTGCTGCGCATGGTTGGGGCAGGCACACCGAACTGGCTCGGGTCATCTGACTGGGTCATCGTCTCGCTCGGTTTCATCGGTGTTTGGGAGAATGTCGGCTTCAACCTCGTGCTGTTTCTCGCCGGACTGACAGCGATCCCGCGCGAGCTTTATGCGGCCTCCGAGATCGATGGTGCGCGCAGCGGATGGTCAAAGTTCTGGCTTGTGACATGGCCGATGCTCGGGCCAACCATGCTGTTTGTCATCATCATCACCATGACGCGCTCGATCCGTGTTTTCGACACGGTGCAGACGCTGACCCAAGGCGGGCCGAACAACGCCTCCGAAGTTCTGTTGCGGACGATCTATCAGGAGGGGTTCCACTACTTCAAGTTCGGCTACTCCGCCGCGATCACGCTGGTGTTCCTCGCCATCGTGCTGGCCCTGATGCTCATCCAGACCCGGTTGATCGACCGGCGCGTGCATTACGGGTGATGTGATGCAGAGCCGCCCGTTGATCAATGATTTGCCTCGTCTTGCGATCCTGTCACTCGCCGCCTTTGTGGTGCTGGCCCCGTACATCTGGATGGTGGCGGTGTCCGTGAAGCCGCAGGACGAGGTCTTCAAGGCCTCGCTGTCGCTGATCCCGCAGAAATGGGCGCTGATCGAAAACTACGGCAAGGTGCTGAGAACGATCCCGATCTGGACCTACATCGTCAACGGGCTGATCGTTTGCTTCGGCATCCTGTTCTTCCAGATCCTGTTTGCGATACCAGCGGCCTACGCGCTGGCCAAGCTCAACTTCAAGGGCCGTGAACTGGTCTTTGGCTTCGTCATGCTGGGGCTGCTGGTGCCTTACCAGACCACGGCGTTGCCTCTCTATCTCGGCATTCACCAGCTCGGACTGCTCAACAGCTACACAGCCCTGATCGCACCCTTCACATGCTCAGTTTTTGCGATCTTTCTGTTTCGGCAGTTCTTCCGGGCTATTCCTGATGATTTGATCAACGCCGCCCGTATCGATGGCATGGGCGAGTTCTCGATCGTCTGGCGCGTGATCGTGCCCAATGCTTTGCCGGCTGCAACGGCATTCTCGATCTTTTCTGTTGTGGCGCATTGGAACGATCTGTTCTGGCCGCTGATCGTCATCCAGAGGGGCGATCTTTACACGCCGGCCATGGGCATCCTCGCCTTCCGTTCGGTGGAAGCGGGCGAAGATTACGGCGCGCTGATGGCTGCAGCGCTGCTCGTCACAG
>JANMIB010000406.1:0-8139 GCA_031375605.1 Allobosea sp.
GATCGTGAACGTGCCCGGTGCGACACCCGCCGTGATGGCGGGGTTTGCAGGGACCGAGAAATCGATCTGCAAGGTGGCCCCGGCTGCAAACGCCCCGGCTCCACCGACGCCCGACGTGCCGACGATGTTGGAATTGGTCAGGTAATCGACAGCGCGCTTGCTGACAGGGTCCATTCCCGAGGCCAGCTTGGCATTGGTCGCGTTGGAGTTCAGCGCTGTCCGCAGCCCGGCCTGCATCTGCTCGACCATGCGGGTCATGGCTTTCAGGCCATTGTCGGCTGCTTCTATGGTCTTGATGCCGAGGCCGATATTGTCCAGCAGGCGGCTCAGATCCTTGCCGCGCGTGTTCAGGTTCTCGGACTGGAAATAGTTCAGCGGGTCATCCAGCGCCGAATTGACCTTCCGGCCCGTTGACAGGCGCAACTGGGTCTTGTCCTGCAGACTGGATGCGTTCTGCAGCGACAGGAGGTTGCTGCGGATACCTTTTGAAAGAACAATGTCGCTCATCAGCCTGGGTGTCCCGTTCTGGACCAGCGATCCTTCTGAATCGCCTCACCTTGATCATGTTTCATTAACCCTAACGGTTGGTTAATCGTTACGTCGCCGTTTGCCTTGCCCGATGTCATGGCGGTGATACCAGTCTCGGAGTGGGGATCGGGACCAGGAAACGTCCGCCCCAGCTCTTGATATGGCCGAGTTCTCCCATGATCTCGTCGCTGAGATTCCACGGCAGGATGACCACGATGTCCGGCTTGTGTTCTGCAATGGCATCAGGCGACAGGACCGGGATGCCCAGCCCAGGCAGATCAAGATTTTGCTTGGCCGGGTTCCGGTCCACGGTGAAATCGATGATGTCGGAACGTATGCCCGCATAGTTGAGCAGCGTGTTGCCCTTGGCTGGCGCTCCATAGGCGGCGATGCTGAGGCCCTGATCCTTCAGCTCGATCAGCATGCGGACAAGGCTGCGCTTGAAGGCCTTCACCTGTTCGGCAAAGCGCTCATAAGTTGCTTTGTCTGCCAGACCGGCTGACGTTTCCTGCGCCAGCAGGTCGGCAACGGCAGGTGTGATGGCATGTCTGCTTGCCATGTGGCTGACAAACAACCTGAGCGAGCCGCCATGCGTCGTCAGGCGCTCCACATCGAAGACATGAAGTCCGTGGCGCTGAAACAGCGGCTGCAAGGCCAGCAGCGACAGATAAGAGTAGTGCTCGTGATAGATCGTGTCGAACTGGGTGTTCCTGACCAGCTCCATCAGATGCGGGAACTCGAATGTGGCCACGCCTTCGGGTTTCAGCAGGATGCTGAAGCCAGCCACGAAATCGTTGATGTCCGGCACATGGGCCAGCACATTGTTGGCTGCCATCATGTCAGCCGCCTGGCCTGATGCTACAAGCCGTTCGGCAGTTTCCCGTCCGAAAAACGCCACCTCGGTCCTGATCTGGTGGTTTGCGAGAGCCGCATCTGCACAGTTCTGAGCCGGATCAACGCCAAGGCAGGTGATCCCGGCTTTCTTGAAGTATTGCAGAAGGTAGCCGTCGTTGCTGGCGATCTCGACCATCTGCGTGCCGGGTTTGAGGCCAAAGCGGGCGATCATCCGGCTGGCGTAGGCTTGGGCATGGGCCAGCCATGATGACGAGAACGAGGAGAAATAGAGATAGTCGCCATGGAAATGCAGATCAGGCGAGCCGAAATCCTGCAACTGAACCAGCCAGCAGGCATCGCAGACATAGGCGTGAAGCGGATAGAACATCTCGGCTTCAGTACGCTGCATCCTCGTGCGGAAGGCATTGGAAACAGGCTGCACGCCCAGATCGACCATCGTGGTGATCAGCGGAGCTGCGCAGGAGCGGCACATCAGTTGGCCTGCTATCGGATGGCTTTTGGGCAACTGGCTCATGGTCTGCGCGGCTCCGGCATGGCACTTTACGAATCGGCCACATTCTATCCCAGAAACAGACATGGCTGCTCCGGCATGGCAGGATCTCATGAGATTTGCGCGTTTTCCGATTGAAGGTCTCAGGCTGATCGAACCCGACATCCACCGCGATGAACGTGGTTTTTTCGCACGTGTGTTCTGCGCCGAGACATTCCAGCGCGAAGGTCTGGAAACCGGTTTTGTGCAACGCTCGGTGTCATTCAACCAGAGCCGCGGCACCCTGCGGGGCCTGCATTTCCAGCTTGCGCCACATGCCGAGACCAAGCTTGTCAGATGTACCAGCGGCGCTGTGTTCGATGTGGCGGTCGATCTGCGCAAAGGCTCGCCCACATTCGGGCAATCGCAAGCGCTGCTGCTGTCTGCCGAGAACCGTGCGATATTCTACATTCCGGCAGGCTTCGCCCACGGCTTCCTGACATTGGCGGACAATTCGGAGGTTGCGTACGAGATCACGCCTGCTTTTGTGCCAGGCGCAGGGGCAGGGCTGGCTTACGATGATCTGGCACTCGGCATCACCTGGCCGGAGGTGGTCAAGGTGATTTCCGACAAGGATAAGGGCTTGCCGAAGCTGGCTGATCTTGCCGCGATGTAGCCCCGCTTAATCTGCTGTTTACCAAATCAGCACCAACTGAAGTCGCGGCCAGACTGCGACATGTTTCGTGTGGGCAGCCGGTTGTCAGGCATGGTTGCAGCAAAAATGAGCAAGACATCCGAGACAGCGCTGAAAGACGGCGCACTCAAGAGCCCTTCGATCCGGAATTCCCCCGCCAAGCCGCTTTTGAGCCTGACGCTCGCGACACACAACCGGGCGCGCTATCTGGAACGCTACCTGACGCACCACATCACCGCGTTCGAGAGCGCAGGGCTCGACTACGAGCTGATCGTGTCCGACAATTGCTCGACCGACGAGACACCCCAGATCCTCGAACGCTATGCGCAACGCCACAAGCGCATGCGGGTGACGCGGCAAGGCAGCAATATCGGGGCCTACAACAACATCAAATACGTGTTGAACGAGGCACGTGGTGAGATCGTGCTGAACATTGCCGATGATGACGTGATGGTGCCGCACCAGTTGCTGAATTACGTGCGGCGCATGGACGAGAACCGCAATCTGGTGATGATCCAGGCCCCGTGGTTTCTGGTGGACGAGACTCAAAATGATGCCATCACTGGCAAGTTCTATGATTTCGACGGCGAGCGGACTTTTGGCCGCCATGATTATGCCCAGTGCCTCGAATTCATCATCAACCACCATGTCTTTCCGGAATGTTGGCTGCTGCGCACCTCCGCAGTGCAAAGTGTGATCGGCGAGCGGCACAGCTTTGCCTATATCTTCTTCAACATGCTGACCCGTGCGCTTGGTCTGGGGGATGTGCTGTTCTCACCTGACCCGCATATCGCAGCCACCGCCATCGCCAAGGGTGACAACGCCCATGTCGGCAATGGCGAACTGATGGAAGGCTGGGACATGTACCGGGGCGGCCTTGAAATGCTGGCCTCATACGCGCGGCAGTATCAGCCCGGCTCGATGAACAATCCGGGCCTGCTGGCGCACGCCATCCAGAGCTTCACGTTGCAGCGCATGCTGGTGGCGGCGCGCTTTCATGCGCTGGCCGGCAAGTGGTCGAACACGTACCATCTGCAGCGCCGTATCCACGCCTATGGCGGCGACTGCGGGCTTCATGTCGACCATCTCAACATCAGCCGTCTTGCTGCGATGGAGACAGCGATCAGCGAATGCGTCAATCTCGGAGCCGAGGAGATTGTCGTGGATGACCGCGTCGGCCAGGAACTGTTGGATTTCCTGAAACTGCCAGTTGGCGCGCGGGTGGTGCGCCGTGCCGATGCGGCTGGTGATGGCCGCCGCACAGCCTTCGCGATGATTGGCGAAGCGACGGGGATCACGTTGGGACCAAAGGATTTTGCCTTCGACCTCAAGGCTGCCATGCACCGGTTTCCGGCGCTGCCATGATCAGGCCCGATATGTGGCAAAGTCGGCGGGTTTTTCTCACCGGGCATACGGGCTTCAAGGGTTCTTGGCTGACGCTTGCGCTGCATGGCCTTGGTGCCAGGGTGGCGGGCTATGCGCTTGATCCCGTCACAAGCCCCAACCTGTTCGGGCTTGCTGATATTTCGGCGCTGGCTGGCCCCGGCGGGCAGGACATCAACGATGCAGTGCGGCTGAAGGCGGCGCTGGTCGCTGCACAGCCCGAGATCGTGTTTCATCTGGCGGCACAGCCTCTCGTGCGCCAGTCCTATGCCGATCCGGTCGGGACATGGGCCACCAATGTGATGGGCACGATCAACCTGCTGGAGGCTGTGCGAGCCGCGCCCTCCGTCAAGGCGGTCATCGTCGTGACCTCCGACAAGGCCTATGCCCATGCTGGCACGGAAGGTGGATGTGCTGAAGCTGATCCGTTGGGCGGGGATGACCCCTATGCAGGCAGCAAGGGCGCGACGGAAATCGCCGTCCAGTCGTGGCGGCACAGCTTTTTTCGCCAGGCCGACAGCGCGCTGATCGCCAGCGTGCGGGCGGGAAACGTCATCGGGGGCGGGGACTGGTCCGCAGACCGGATCATCACGGATGCGGTGAAGGCCTTCATGAACGGTGAGCGCGTCTTGCTCCGCTATCCGGATGCGACGCGGCCATGGCAGCATGTTCTCGATGCTCTGGTCGGCTATCTCCTGCTCGGGCAGCGGCTTCTGGATGGCGACCGCACGTGCGCCACCGCCTACAATTTTGGCCCGGACGCCTCTGATGCGCAGCCGGTGCACGTGCTGGTCGAGCGGCTGGCCGCGCATTTCGGTGTTGCGACACCATGGGCGCAGGCACCGGGCCAGCATCCGCCTGAAGCGCCTGCGCTGACACTGAACGCAACGAAGGCTCGGCGTGAACTGGACTGGCAGCCTGCCGTCGATCTTGATGATGCGTTGAGGCTCACCGCAGACTGGTTCAAGGCCTGTGCTGGCGGCGAGAACATGCGCGCTGTCACGAAACAGCAGATCGAAACGGTGATGAGCCGCTTCAAACACCTTCAAGAGGCCGCCAGATGACAGCGCGTGTCATCCTGACAGGGGCAAGTGGTTTTGTGGGCGCGGCCACTCTTTCAGGCCTGATCGCAAGCGGCGCTGATGTGCTGGCATTGTCGCGCCGACGCCCTGATGTGGCCGGCACATTTGCCTGGCGTGCATGCGACCTGCTGGATGCAAGCTCACTGGCAGATGCAATGGGCGATGTGAAGGCGGATGTGTTGCTTCATGCTGCCTGGACTGTTGAACACGGAAAATTCTGGACCTCGCCTGACAATCTCGACTGGGTGGGGGCGTCGCTGCGCCTCGCGCGGCTTGCCGCAGAAGCAGGCGTGCCCCGCATTGTCGGTATGGGCACCTGCTTTGAATACGACTGGCCTGATGATGGACCTTGTGACGAGAGCACGACGCCTCTGGCCCCCGCCACCCTCTATGCCGCCAGCAAGGATGCCACGCGGCGGCTACTGGAGCGGTTTTGCGCCACGAATGGAATGTCATTTGCATGGGCGCGGCTGTTTTTCCTGTATGGGCCGGGTGAAGCGAAAACCCGGCTTGTGCCCGCCGTGACATTGCCCCTGCTGGCAGGCCAGCCGGCCCGCATCGACAGCGGCAGGGCCGTGCGTGATGTCATGGAGATTGGCGATGCAGGGCGCGCTCTCGCCATGCTGGCGCTGTCCGGATTGACCGGACCTGTCAATGTCGCCACCGGCGAAGGCATCAGCATACGCGAACTCACCGGCATGATCGCCGACATCATCGGGCGGCGAGACCTTGTCAGCATCGGCGCATTTCCCGACCGTGTTGGTGAAGGCCCGCGCTGTGTCGCCAGCACATCAAGGCTTGCGAACGAGCTTGGTTTCACGCCTCGCCTGTCATTGCGGCAGGGGCTTGAACAGACGGTCGAAGGCTGGCGACAGTTCAATCAGCGTGAATGACGTTCTCGACTTTGCGCCCTGTCAGGCCTTGAGCGGCGCATGAAACGCAGGATCGCCGTGCTTCAGCAGCTTCGGGCTGACACCGGTGCGGACCTGCCAGCCATGTTGTCTGATCAAGTCCGTATTCTTGATGGCCACCATGTTGAAGCCGTGGGGCGGGCCTTCCAGATAGATGTCCGTCAGATCGACGAGTTCGATGGGAAAATCAGCCATGTCGATGTTGCTGTTGTAGTCACGCAAGGCATAGACGCTGTAGCCGTGGTCCGACAGATGCCGGACGATGGTTGCGTTCTTCAAGCCGTCTGACCAGTCCACATAGGATCTGTGAACCTCGAAGATGACGGTCGGCGCCTTGGCCGAATGCTGTGACAGCAGGGACGACGCGCCTCTCAGCGCCTCGATTTCACCACCTTCGATATCAAGCAGGATGAGGTCCACCGCAGCAATGCTGTTGGCTGCCACATATCGATCAATCGTCGTGGCAGGCACGCCCGTCCCGTCATCGAACTCAAGCCGGAACGGGCTCGCATGCGAATCCTCGCCGCGGATGCCGATGCGCGCTGCATCATCTGACCAGAGCGCAATCTCGTTGATGATGATATTGCCGATGCCGTTGCGCGCTGCGTTCTTGCGCAGGTAACCGATGTTGACCGGCGACACCTCAAAGGCATGTACCATTGCGCCAGCCCTCATGGCTTTCGCAACCGGCAAGGCATGATCCCCGATGAAGGCTCCGCCAATGATGACATGGCGGGCATCGCGGCCAAGTTCGGTCATCAAACGTGTGTTTTGCGGTTCATAAACGTGGGACGGCTCATCGCCCGCCATCACAAAATCACGGATGATCTTCGACGTGTAACCACATTCGTAGACCAGACCGCCCTGGATGGCCTTTGTGACAGTCTCGCCGTGCGTGAACATGGCGTCGACAAACGGCCCTGTGAGTTTCTCTCGGACATTGAGCGTCGAATTGTGCTGAAGTTCCGGCTCGCTGCCGACAAGGGCGCGGATGACGGCATCCCGTCTGGCGGGGTTGGCGCGCAGATATTCAAGCGCTTCAACAAGGTTGGCACTGGACATCGGTGACTGGGGTATGCCGGCAAGGGATGTTGCAGGAGGCGTGGCGGTGGTCATGGCTGTCCTTGGCAAGATTCGCATGATGCTGTTCGGTCAAGGTCGAACACACCCTGATTCGGTGATCATAGACTTAACCCAACTCCGGGTTCGTCGCGTATCAGGCATTAAATCTTTGTTCATCATGTCGCCTGCAATCCTGAACACCATTGCCGCGAAAACGCAGGATTCCGATGGCAGAATTGCATCTGATCGACCCGGCCGCCAGCATCTCGCCCTTGAGTGATCTGGAGCGCTCAAGCCGAGGCTCAAGGTTGATCGTCGGGCCAGGCGCGATGATCGACGCTTTCGTCAAGATCAAGTTTGTCGGCGGACAAGGCGATGTCGTGCTCGGTGAAGACAGCCACATCAACTCAGGCTGCGTCATCTACAGCGGGGCAGGGGTCAGGATCGGCAGCGGCGTCAGGATCGCCGCTAACTGCACGTTCGCCACGCCGAACCATGCGTTCATGGACCGTGACACGCCGATCAGGCTTCAGGGTTTCCTGCCCAGCCGCGGCGGGATCGTGATCGAGGATGATGTCTGGATCGGCGCGAACTGCGTGTTGCTGGATGGCGCGCTGATCCGCACGGGCGCGGTGATCGCAGCTGGCACGGTGGTCCGGGGCGAGGTTCCGCCCTGGCATGTGGTGGGCGGCAACCCGTGGCAGGTCATCAAGGTGAGGGTGTCTGCCAGCAAAGGCGAGGGTGGCCGATGAGTGCTGCTGCGGAATGGCCTTCGAGCTTCACCATTGATCCCACCGCGCAGATTTCGCAGCTCGCAGACCTTGAGCCGTCAGCGCGTGGAACGCGGCTGGTGGTCGGGGCTCGCTCGAGCATCGATGCGTTCGTCAAGATCAAGTTCGCGGGCGGCAACGGCGACATCTTCATCGGGGCGGACTGCCGGATCAACTCCGGATGTGTGCTTTACTGCGGGCACGGCATCACCTTCGGCAACGAGGTGCTGGTGGCGGCAGGCTGCGTGTTCGTTCCGGCCAATCACGCCATTGCCGATGTCGGGCGCAGCATCAGGGTGCAGGGGCATCTGCCCGGAAAGGGCGGCGTTGTGATCGAGGACGATGTCTGGATCGGGGCCAATTGCGTGTTTCTGGACGGGGCCAT
>JANMIB010000412.1:0-7314 GCA_031375605.1 Allobosea sp.
GTGGCCCCGGCATCAGTGGCAAACCCGCGAAAAACGGGTTCGGCACGCAACTCTCGACGGTATCGGTCAACAGCCACTTGGGCGGCACAATCGAGCGGAACTGGCAGCCGGGCGGTCTTCTCGTGTCGATCACCTGCCCGATTTCCGCACTTCGGCGGGCATGACCAGATCGGGCAGGATTGACAGCCTGATCATCCAAAAAGTTTGAGTTGAGCGGGCGGCGTCGCAGAGCGCCGCATGGCATAATCAACCGCCCAAGCAACGGATGCGATGTCGTAAGGCTTGGTCAGGACGCCGACCGTACCGGCGATGCCATCACCGAGAAGGCGCGGATTCGCCGTCATGAACAGGACGCGCACACCGTGATCGCGGGCCAAAGCCGCACCGATTTCTGGCCCCGTCAACCCATCACGGAGATTGAGATCGACCAGCGCAAGAGCGGGCCTAAGCTCGGCCAGTTCCATGGCCGATGCCGCGTCGGCTGCAATCCCCACGGTGGGATACCCCAAGTCATGAAGTGACGCTTCAAGGTCGAGCGCGATAAGCGGTTCGTCCTCAACGATCATGATCCGATCAGTCATATCAGCCACTCCAAAACGATTCCCGTGTCGCATAACCCGGTTGGCAGCTGGTGGTTCCAACGCTTTTGGATTTTGACTGCGGATCAGACAACCTGTCGGTCCGGCCCCCGTGAACCACATGGCTGAGGACGTCAGATGGTTCGTCTACCTTGTCGGCCAGCCCGACGGCGACAGCCGCGGCGCGACGCTGACTTTCGATCAACATCAGCACTTGACAACATACCAACCAGTTGGTATTTTCTCATCATGTCAAATGCAGCTTCCAGTTCAAACCCACGGATCTCGGCGCGCGACAAGATCCTCGATGCGGCGTTGACGGCGATCCGCACCAAAGGCTTCACTGCCACGACGGTGGATGATCTCTGCGCTGCTGCCGGCGTCACCAAGGGCGCGTTCTTCCATCATTTCGACAGCAAGGACGCCCTCGGCGTGGCCGCGGCTCAGCACTGGTCCAAGGTCACCAGCGGCTTCTTCGCCGACGCGCCGTATCACCGCCATGATGACCCGCTGGAACGCGTGCTCGCCTACATCGCCTTCCGGCGGGACATTCTTCAAGGCGAATTGCCCGAGTTCACCTGCCTGGTCGGCACCATGGCGCAGGAAGTCCACCAGACCTCCCGCGCCATCACGGCGGCCTGCGACGCCTCGATGAGCGGCCATGCGGCCACAATCGAACCTTACGTGGCACAGGCCATGGAGCAGCGCGGGCTTGATCCCGCAGGTTCCGACACTGGCTGGAGCGCGGCCTCGCTCGCCCTCCACACCCAGGCCGTGCTGCAGGGGGCCTTCATCCTCGCCAAAGCGAAGGGTGGCCCCGCCATCGCCGAGGAAAGCGCCGACCATCTCGCCCGCTATGTGCGGCTCCTGTTCGCCAACCACCAGAAGAAAGGGAAAACGCCATGAACACCAATCAGACGTCCTCAACGGCTGCTGCAACAGCCGACGCCATGGGCAACCATCGGCTGATGCCGCATCTGGTCTGCGCCGGCGCGGCCAAGGCCATCGCGTTCTACAAGGAAGCGTTCGGCGCAACAGAGGTCATGCGCCTTCCCGGCCCGGACGGGCGGCTGATGCATGCGTGTGTCGTCATCAATGGCGCGCCGGTGATGCTGGCCGATGAGTTTCCCGAGATGGGCAACACAGCTCCGACAACGCTGAAAGGCACACCGGTGACGATTCACCTGATCGTCGATGATGTGGATGCCCTTGCCTCCAAAGCTATTTCCGCCGGTGCAACCATTGTGATGCCGGTTTCCGAGCAGTTCTGGGGCGACCGCTACGGCATCATCGCTGATCCCTTCGGCCATCACTGGTCGATCGCGACACCGGGCAAGGAGCCGGTGAGCCACGAGGAGCTGCAAGCCCGCGCCGCCAACATGACATTCGAACGCGGCCCGGACAGCCCGGCTGCTGCCTCAGGAGAAACCCGATGAGCCACGATCTTTCCATCACCCGCACCATCGCCGCGCCTCGCGCCGCCATCTGGCGCTGCTGGACGGACCCTGAACTGCTCAAGCGATGGTACTGCCCCAAGCCTTGGCGGGTGACCGAAGCGTCGCTTGATCTGCGCGCCGGCGGCCGGATGAATACGGTCTTCGAGGGTCCGGATGGCGCACGCCATGACAACAAGGGCATCTTCCTTGAGATCGTGCCGATGGAGCGGCTGATCTTCACTGACGCCTTCACCGAAGGCTTCATGCCGAAAGATGGAGCGCCCTTCATGACCGGCTTCGTGCATTTCTCGGATGCGCCCGGCGGTGGCACTGCCATGCACTGGGGTGCACATCACTGGACCACCGAGGACAAGGCCAAGCACGAGGCCATGGGCTTTCATGACGGATGGAATGTCGCCGCCACCCAACTTGACGAGCTCGCTCAGGAGATCGCCGCCACACCGGACAGGCCGGCCTGAAACCAAGCTCCAACGGAGGATTTTCCATGAAAACCATCACCCCCTGCCTCTGGTTCGACGGCAACGCCGAAGAAGCCGCGAGTTTCTACGCTTCACTGCTGCCCGACAGCCGCGTCGACGCTGTCCATAACGCACCCGGCGACTATCCCTCGGGCAAGAGTGGCAATGTGCTGACCGTCGAGTTCACCCTGATGGGTCGTTGATGTCAATTCAGGACTGAACACCTAAAGATATACCGATACCTGCCGTCCAATTTTTCCGCTACATTGATTGCAACCGCAGAGCGGTGGATCAGACCAACCAGTGGGGCAAGCGAGATGGCGCGCAGCCGGTCAGGGCTGCTTCGATGCAATCATCCAGGGTCGCCAGTCGAACGATGCAACCGGACAGGCCTGGTCCATAGTGAGCGTACTTTCCAGAGGTGGTGATGACCACTTTGGCGCGATCAGGAAAGACGGGGCGTGAGATTGAGCACCAGCAAAGGTCCGGAATGACGCTCACCCCGCTTTCCCGCAGCTTGGCAAGGATGCCGGCTTCGTCGGCTTTGGCCATCGCATCTCTTCCGGTCGTTATGATCAGGGACACACCCTGCGAGAGCGGCAGGCCCCCGAGCCGTTCGGCGACGGCCTGACATTCTTCAAGGGAGGCGTGGGGACTTCCGATCGCGACCAGGTCTATCCGCAGCGGTCCATCATTCAGCTTTCGCCATCCGTCGACCAACCATTCCCGTGAGATGACGACGCTCTCTGTGGTGCACCGCCCAAACCTCTCGGCTTCCGGTGTGATGCCGTCGATGTGGAGAATTGCAGCTCCGGATGTTGTGCCAAACGCAGCACAAAGGGCCTTCAGATCGTCCCGCGTGGGCTGCAGATGCGCAAGCCCTTTGATCAGTGGGATGCAGTCGGGGGACGCGAGGCCAACCAGGTAGCCGATCAGCGGCCATGCAGAGCTGTCGGCAGAAGGGGGCACCTCGACGGTCACAGCTCGCTTTGCCTGTCTCCCTGAATCCAGAAAGGCACCGGCAAGGGGCGCGCGACCGGTGATCGCGATGAAAAAATCGAGAAAATCAGGATGTTTCGCGGTTCGCGCCCCCAGCACCGAGTTGGCGAAAATCACCGCATTCGACTCGGACCAGCCGATGGCTTCTCCGAGCTCAGGAGGCTCCGGTAAATCGTAAGGCGCGCAAGTGAAGGTGCTGCGGCATCCCATGCGCACATACGCATCAGCGAGCCGCGCGGCGGGAGCTCCGAACTCTGGCGGGAGACCCTGTCGGCGCCAGTTCGCGTGATCGACTGAAATCGCGTTCATCGTCGTTGGCACGCGAACCCTGGCACCCAATTCCTCCATTCTTTCAGCGAACAGCAAATTGGCGGGGCCAGCGTATATGCAGCCGTCCACGTGAGCGCGCGTCACATCGACAAGTGCCGTCGCGCCCTGCTGGTTGGCCATGCCGCAGATGATGCGCATGGCCTGCTGCACGGCAATGCCTTCGGTGCCGTCCAACATCTTCAGGTCACGAGGCTCAAGCGCCAGATCGGTGTGCGCAGGCCTGCTGAGAGCGATTTCGCATGGTGCACTTCCGGCCACGACGATTTCATCGTGCGTGATATGTGCTGTTGACGCCAACGAAAGGGCTCTGAACGCGCCATCCGTCAGGCGAATAACCGGTATGGTCCGGCCGAACATTTCTGATGCAACCATGGCGCCCAGGGTCAGCGTGTCCTCCGGGCCTGAGAAAACCAGGGCGGAGGGATTTTTGCCGGCAAGCGCCAGCTCCAGGAGCACCCCGGAGCCCGAGCATGAACCGCGGCTTGTCGGCATGAGCACGATCGCACCCGCGAGAGACACGTTGTGCAAAGGATGATGGACGTCGATCACGACTCCGGTGGTGGCATCGACGCCTCCCCAAAAACTCAGTGCCTCGTTCAACACGAGGATAGGACCCTGCGCCGTCCCTGAGACGATCGCGATTCCGGTGTGGTTTGGGGACATTGCGCTCGTGCTCCAGGCAACCGGGATCATCTTCAGGAAGACCGCTCAGGCATGTCCGAGCGAACAGCCGCGATCATCGCCACTCCCCTGGCGACAAGCGCGCCGACATCGGGCGCACTGTCCGCTTTGCAGGGAGTCACGCCTCGTAGCCGAAAGGGTCATCGACAGTATGGGCCGGCTGGGTGAACCAGCGGGCACCGTCGTCGGCCATATAGGCGATGTCTTCAAGGCGCACGCCGAACTCGCCATAGATGCACATCATCGGCTCGATGGAGAAGCACATGCCCACCTGCAGCGGCGTCTTGTTGCCCTTCACCATGTAGACGTCCTCATGGACGTCGAGGCCAAGCCCGTGGCCGGTGCGGTGCGGCAGGCCGGGCACCTTGTAGCCGGGGCCGAAGCCGGCCGCTTCGATGACGGCGCGCGCTTCGAAATCGACGTTCTCGCAAGGGTCGCCGAGCTTTGCTGCAGCGAAGCCGGCGAGCTGGGCCTTCTTCTCAAGGTTCCAGATCTCACGCTGGCGATCGGTCGCCTCGCCAAAGACGTAGGTGCGGGTGATGTCGGAGCGATAACCGCCGACCTTGGTGCCCATGTCGATCAGCACCATGTCGCCATGCTGGAGCGTCTGCTCATGGGGCACGCCATGGGGATAGGCCGTCGCCTCGCCGAACTGCACCGCGGCGCTGGTCCATGTCATGCCGAGCTTGCGGTGGGCGCTGTCCAGAAACTCCTTGGTCCGGGCCGTGGTGACACCGACCTGGAGCGCGCGGGCTGCGGCGCGGTGGACCTCCATGGTGATGTCCATGGCGCGCTGGATCAGGGCAATCTCGGCTGCGGACTTCAACTGCCGGCAGGCCGCGGTGACCGCATTGTCGCTGGTGAAAGAGAAGCGGTTGCCGGCCTTGCGCAGTCCGTCGACGATGTAGAACGGCGTATGCCGGTCGAGTGCGACCTGACCGCTGTCATAGCCCATGCTGCGGATGGTTTCGATGGCCAGCTCTGTCGGGTCCTCGTGCTCTTCCCAACAGCGGACATCGTCGCCGAACGTCATGTTCTTGCGCGTCTTGGGCTCCTCGAAGGCCGGGCTGAGATAGGCGATCTCGCCCTCAGCCGGGATGATCGCGCCGTGCAGACGCTCTGTCAGGTTGAGCTGCATGCCGGTGAAATAGGCCAGGCTGGTCGACGTATCGAGATAGAGCGCCTGCGAGCCCTGTTCGCGCAGCAAGCGTTGAGCCATGGCGACGCGCTCCTCGAACTCCTTCACCGCAATCGGCTCGATGCCGTCCGTCATCGGCTTCAGCCTGGCAAGCTCCGCCTCGAAGCTCGATCCACCCACTCCGTTTGTCATCGTCTTGTGTCCTCGTCAGCAGTCTTGCGTTTTTCGGCGTGAGTATCGGCTGCGTTTCAGGTCGCAGCGGCGCGGGGTTCGGCCGGTCTGTCTTCGTCAGGCTGCAGGAGCTGCAGCAGGTCGTGGCGGACGGCCATGACATGGTCGAGTGTCAGCCTGGCCGCGCCCTCCGCGTCGCCGGTGCGGCACAACTCCAGAAGGGCGCCATGCTCGCGCTTGGCCCGCGTCGTCGCGCCGGCGGAATTGGCGAGTTGGACGCGGGTGTAACGGTCTGTATTGGCAAGCAGCATCCGCACGAGTTCGAAGGTTTGGTTGCGTCCCGCTGCCTGGTAAAGCGAAAGATGGTATTCGGTGTTCAGTTCGCCCCAGGCGTCGACATCGCCATTGGCAATGGCGGTTTCGTAGTCGGCGAGAATGATTTCGGCCCTGGCGAGCTCGCTCTTGTCAAGCCTGGGCACGGCGCGTCGGATCAGGTCAGGCTCCAGCATGGCGCGCAGGTCAAAGAGTTCGGCGATGTCGAGGGCCGAGAGCGTGGTGACGACCGCGCCGCGATGGGGGTGGAGCTTCACCAACCCTTCCGCCGCCAACTGATGGAACGCTTCACGTATTGGGATCCGGCTGATGCCGAACTCCTTTGCAAGCATGTCCTGTCGCAGCGCGTCGCCTGCCGCGACGGAGCCCGAGAGGATGCGCCGCCGCAGTTCGGCCACCGCTGCCCCGGTGACGGTCTGGCGGAATTGCGGAAATTTCGGACGGGTCGAGACGGATGAGATCATTGCAAGGCTCTCGGTTCACTGGGCCCTGTAGCGGCGCTGGATCAGAAGCCCGGAGACCGCCGTCAGCGAAAGCGTCGTTAACATCAAGATGAAAGCGATCGCCGCCGCGAAGGGCCAGTTATTGTTGACGGCGAATTCACGATATAGCATCGGTGCCATCATCTGGAAACGCACGCCGCCGAGCAGGACGGGTGTGGCATAAGCGTTCATCGCGAGAATGAAGACGAGGATGCCGCCCGTCCCTATGCCGGGGAGGGCGAGCGGCAGCACGACATGCCAGAAGCGTCGTATGGGATCTGCGCCGAGGCTGTCGGCAGCTTCCTCAAGGCGGGCATCAATACCCTCGATCACGCTCTGCAGGGTCAGGATCATATACGGCAGGTTGATCGAGAGGATGCCGATGCCGACCGCAAACGACGTGTACAGCAGCGAAATGCCGCCGCCGCCGAGCGCGCCATAGCCGGCATCGACGATGCCACCCCTCCCGAGGATGCCCATCCAGCCGAGCGCCCGCACCGTCGAGCCGATGAAAAGCGGCAGGATCACCAGCAGTACGCCGATCGACTTCCAGCGGCTTTGCGAGCGGGCCAGCTTATAGGCGATCGGGAAGCCCAGGATCAGGCAGAGCAGCGTCGTGACGATGGCGATGCTGAAGGTCGTCCAGAGAACGCCGGTGTAAAAGGGATCCGTCACGAAACGGAGGTG
>JANMIB010000423.1:0-3114 GCA_031375605.1 Allobosea sp.
AAATGCGCGCACCTGCCTGCGCCAGGCGCGGTAGCTGCCGCCCTTCAGGTTTGTCCGCATCAGCGCCTTGACCTGATCTGGACTCAAGCCGTGCAGCATCCTGATGGCCGCAAAGCTGGTGTGGTCACTCAGCGCCATCTCGATCACCTCGCTGATCGCCGCTTCCGACAGGACAGGCGCCTTGCTCATCCTCCAACCCGCGACAGCCATGCATCCTCATCGATCACCTCGATGCCCAGATCGGTAGCAGCTTTCAGCTTCGATCCTGCCCCCGGTCCTGCGACGACCAGATCGGTTTTTTTCGACACAGAACCCGCCACCTTCGCGCCAAGCCGCTCTGCCATGGCCTTGGCTTCATCCCGCGTCATTTTCTCCAGAGCGCCCGTGAACACCACGGTCAGGCCGGCGACGGGAGACGTGCTCATGGCCTTTTCCGCATCGATGATCGTGAGTTCAGCCGCCAGCCGGTCGACGATGGCGCGGTTGTGGCCTTCCGCGAAGTAGCTGCGGATGGCTTCGATCACGGTCTCGCCGATCTGTTCGATGGCATCCATCTCGTGCGCCGCTTCCACATCGCCTGCCGCAACGCGCATGGCAGCGGCGTCGAACGCAACCCAGGTGCCATAGTTGCGCGCCAGCATCTTGGCCGTAGTCTCGCCAACGTGGCGGATGCCGAGCGCAAAGATCAGGCGTTCAAGCTGGATCGTCCGCCGCATCTCGATGGCCGCGAACAGATTACGGCTGGAGGTCTCGCCAAAGCCTTCGTAGTTCTGGATACGCTGGAGATTGCCAGGTGCTGCATCGCGCGCAGCCAGCGTGAAGATGTCGCCAGGCTCCCTGATCAGTCCCTTCTCGAAGAAAAAGGCGATTTGCTTGTCGCCAAGCCCCTCGATGTCAAACGCGCGGCGCGAACAAAAATGCTTCAGATGCTCGATCCGCTGGTACGGGCAGGCGAACTCGCCCGTGCAGCGCCGCACAACGCTTTCGATGCCTGCCGCCGTGGTTTCCTTGACCACCGCGCTTTTCAGATCGCACGGGCAAACATGCGGGAACACGAAGGGCGTGCTGTCCTGTTGCCGCTCAGCGGCCACGACCTCGACCACCTGCGGAATGACATCGCCAGCGCGCTGCACCACCACCGTGTCGCCCAGGCGCACATCCAGCCGCGCAATCTCGTCGGCATTGTGCAGCGTAGCGTTCGAGACAACGACCCCGCCCACCGTGACGGGCCGGAGCTTGGCCACCGGCGTCAGCGCGCCCGTGCGCCCCACCTGGATGTCGATGGCCTCGATGACCGTGGTGGCCTTTTCCGCCGGGAATTTGTGCGCCGTGGCCCAGCGCGGGGCGCGGCCCACGAAGCCCAGCCGCTGCTGCCAGTCGATGCGGTCCACCTTGTAAACCACCCCGTCAATGTCATAGCCCAGCGTGGCCCTTTGCGCCTCGATGACGGCATAATGGGCGAGCAACTCATCGACACTGGCGCAGCGCCGCATCAGCGGGTTGACCGGCAGGCCCCATCCTTTGAAAGCCTGCACGATGCCAAACTGGGTTTCGGCGGGCAGCCGCTCGACATCACCCCAGGCATAGGCAAAGAACCGCAGTGGCCGCGAGGCCGTGATCGCCGGGTCAAGCTGGCGCAGGCTCCCCGCTGCTGCGTTGCGTGGATTGGCGAACTCCTTGTCACCCGCCTCGCGCTGGCGGGCGTTCAGCGCAGCAAAATCAGCATGTCCGAGATAGGCTTCGCCGCGCACCTCGAACACGGCTGGCACATCGCCGGTGAGTTGCTGCGGAATGTCGGCAATGGTGCGCGCATTGATGGTGACATCCTCGCCCTCCTCGCCATCGCCGCGCGTCGCTGCCTGCACCAGCCGCCCGCGCTCATAGCGAAGTGACAGCGAAAGCCCGTCGATCTTGGGTTCCGCCGTGAGCACGACAGGCTCAGAAACAGCCAGCCCCAGAAACGAGCGGATGCGTTGCTCGAAATCCGCCACATCCTCCGCGCTGAAGCTGTTTCCAAGCGACAGCATCGGCACGCGGTGGCGGACTTTGGCGAATTTTTCCTGTGCTTTTGCACCGACTTTGGCATCAAGGCCGCTGGATTTGAAATGAGGGAACAGCGCCTCGACGGCCTCGGCACGGCGGCGCAAGGCGTCATAGTCGGCATCGCTCAACACAGGCGCATCCTGCCCGTGATAGGCCTCATCCGCCTGCGTGATCAGCGCGACAAGCTCTGCATGCTCGCTCTGCGCCTCAAGCGGCAGGAGTTTTTCAGGTGGCGTGGAGAACGGTACGGGCTTTGGCATGATGCGGAATATCACCGCCCGAGTGCCGTCTCAAGCAGGCGCTTGGCCGCTGCCCTCGCCTCGTCCGTGATGGTTGCCCCCGCCAGCATCCGCGCCAGTTCTTCAGCCCGTTCGCCTGCGCCAAGCGGCGAAACCCGTGTCGCCACGCGCTCTGGAGTAATCTCATGCTTGGAGATCAGGAAATGATGACCGGCCTTTGCCGCGACCTGCGGCGCGTGTGTCACTGAAACCACCTGCACGCGTGCGGCAAGCCGCGCCAGCCGCTCGCCGATGGCGTCTGCCACAGCGCCGCCAACACCCGTGTCGATCTCGTCGAACACCAGCGTCGGCGCCGCACCCTTGTCGGCCAGCACCACCTTCAGCGCCAGCATGAAACGCGAGAGTTCCCCCCCGGAGGCGACCTTGAACATGGGCCCTGGCCGTGTGCCGGGGTTGGTCTGCACCCAGAATTCGACATGATCATTGCCGCTCGCGCTCCAGGCTTCGGCATCGGTCGTGACCTGCGTGATGAAGCTCGCACGCTCCAGCTTGAGCGGCGGCAATTCCTTGCCGACAGCCGCATCAAGGCGCGCGGCGGTCTCGGCACGTGCGGCACTCAGCGCATGCGCCAGCTTGCGATAGACCGCAGCCTTGGCGTCCACATCAGCTTCAAGCGCCGTCAACTGCCCCTCGCCTGCGTCAAGCGCTGCCAGATCAGCACTGTAGCGCTGCTGCAAGGCGGCCAGATCATCAACGGGCACGTCATATTTCCGCGAAGAAGCCCGCAGGGCGAAAAGCCGCTCCTCGCAGTTCTCAAGATCACGCGGATCGA
>JANMIB010000455.1:0-2248 GCA_031375605.1 Allobosea sp.
CTTCATTGAGAGCCCGCTCTTTATCTGGAACACGCTGCTCTATGCGACCTTGGCTGGCGTCATATCGGTGATCATCGGCTCGGCGATTGCATGGCTGGTGCAGCGCACCAAGATACCGGGCCGGCAGATTCTGGATTACCTTGCCATGGGCGCGCTGGCCGTGCCTGGCGTTGTCATCGGCATCGGTTATCTGCGCACCTATTATGGCGTGACGTTGCCATCGGGCCAGTCATTGGCCACGTTCTGGTTCACGATTGTGATCGCGCTGGCGGTCAGGCGTCTGCCCTATGCCTTGCGTGCCTGCACGGCGGGCTTGCAGCAGGTTTCGCCGCAGCTTGAGGAAGCAGCGGAGAACCTTGGCGCGACCAAGGCCCGCACTGTTCGAAAGATCCTGCTGCCGTTGATGGCTGGCGGCATGCTGGCGGGCTTCGTCACGGCCTTTGCCACCGCCTCGGTCGAACTCTCTGCCACCATGATGCTGGTGCAGAATACGTCCGATGCGCCGCTGGCCTACGGGCTCTATGTCTACATGCAATCCCCTGCAGGACGTGGGCCGGGTGCGGCGCTTGGCATGATCGCGGTCGTGATCGTGGGCCTGTGCACTTATCTTTCCCACGTGCTGCTGGATCGCGAGCGGTCTGGCCAAGCCACTGCCAACACCCCCAAGACCTGAGGCACCGCCATGGCCATCGAAGCTGCAATACGGGCCAAGGCGTCCGGTGTCCTTGTCGAGGATGTCAATCTGTCCTACGGCGCGACCCATGTGCTGAAAAGTATCAATCTCGAGGTCAAGCCTGGAGAATTCTTCGCATTCCTCGGACCATCGGGCTGTGGCAAGACCACGCTTCTCAGGCTGATCGCGGGCTTCAATACCGCGCAGTCAGGCCGGGTGATGATCGGCGGCAATGACATCTCCGCCCTGCCACCCTGGAAGCGCGATGTCGGCATGGTGTTCCAGTCCTATGCGCTGTGGCCGCACATGACGGTGGCCAAGAACGTTGCTTTCGGCCTTGAGGAGCGCAAGGTGCCGAAAGCCGAGATCGACCGCCGGGTGAAGGCGGCACTGGAACTGGTCAGCCTTGACCATCTGGCCGAGCGCCGCCCGTCGCAGCTGTCCGGTGGCCAGCAGCAGCGCGTGGCTGTGGCGCGCACCGTGGTGATCGAGCCCAAGGTGCTGTTGCTTGATGAGCCGCTGTCCAACCTTGATGCCAAGATGCGCGTGCAAGTGCGGCGCGAGCTGCGTGATCTGCAGCAACGGCTTGGCCTCACGACCATCTTCGTCACGCACGATCAGGAAGAGGCCAACACCATCTGCGACCGGATCGCGGTCATGAATGACGGCATCATCCAGCAGGTCGGGACACCTATGGAGCTTTATGAAAAGCCGGCAAACCTGTTTGTTGCCGGGTTTCTGGGGGCGGCCAACATTCTTCAAGGCGAGGTCATCGCCAATGGCGCAGACCGTGCCTTCCAGATCAGTGGCGGTGCCAGGCTGCCCATCCCGCGCGGCTTGGATGCAGCTCCTGTGTCTAGGCTGGTGTTTCGCCCGCAATATGCCGAACTGATCCGTGCCAAGGTTGCCCAAGCAGGCGATGCGCTCACAGGGCAGGTGGCGCACCGCGAGTTCCTTGGGGCGACCGTGCGCTACAGTGTGGCGCTTGGTACCAGCGAAGTCACGGTCGAGACACCTTTCCAGAGCGGTTCAAGCCTGATCGATGTGGGTGACATGGTGACGGTGTCACTTAGCCCAGACCGGATGCAGTTTCTGGCGGCCTGAAGGCTTGAGAAGTGTGAAAAAAGTGTCGGCAGGTGTCGCTAGCGGCACATCATTGATGACCAGTGTATCGCCAAATGTCACGCCCGGCTTATCAATCGTCACTGCTGTCACGTTGGTTTTTCGCTGCTGATGTCAAATTGCTACGAATGTCGCGAGAGAAGCATGGACAGCTCAATTTGAACCGTCGCGATGTGCCGTGTGAGCAATGAACAGGCCGTTTCGCTGTCACCACTGCGGCAAAGCGCAATGAGTTCTGCGTGTTCACTTTGCGCACGCAGCAAAGCAGCTTTCGTCGCAAGCTGGATCCGCGTGTAGCGCTCGCTGGTCTGCAGGAGCCCTGCGACGATCGCATGAGTTCGCGGCAACCCGGCACGCGCATACATCGCCAGGTGCAACCGGGCATTCAGCACGCCCCACTGGCCAGTGTCATTGTCGTTGAGCGCCATGTCGAATTCGGCCTGGATTGTGTCC
>JANMIB010000479.1:0-10148 GCA_031375605.1 Allobosea sp.
CACTCACAGGCTGATGATGCCCAGACGTTTCAGAACATTGTTCATTTCGGATATTCATCTGGGGGCGAAAAGCTGCCAGGCGGAGTTGCTGCTGGCTTTCCTCGACCAGCACAAGGCCGACACGATCTATCTGGTCGGTGATATTGTCGATGGCTGGCGCCTGAAGAAGACCTGGTTCTGGCCGCAGGCCCACAATGATGTGGTGCAGGCTTTTCTGGGCCTGGCGCAAGCCGGCACGCGTGTTGTCTTCATGCCCGGCAACCATGACGAGTTTGCCCGTGATTATCTTGGCCACAGTTTCGGCGGCATCGAGATCGTCGACCATGCGCTGCATGCAGGGGCAAACGGCCATCAATACCTGGTCATCCATGGCGATCAGTTCGACGCGGTGGTGATGCACGCAAAATGGCTGGCCCGGCTGGGGGATGGTGCCTATCGCACGGCGCAGGCCATCAACGCCCGCATCAGCACCGTGCGCCGCGCCATGGGGCTGACCTACTGGTCTTTCTCGGCCTGGGCAAAACTGAAAGTGAAGAAGGCGGTGAACTTCATCAGCGCTTTCGAGACCACCCTTGCCGCCGAAGCCAAGCGGCGCAACGCGCAGGGCGTGATTTGCGGGCACATCCACCACGCCGCCATCCGCGACATGGAGGGTATCACCTACATGAATTGCGGAGACTGGGTCGAAAGCTGCACCGCACTTGTGGAACAGATTGACGGCACCTTCCAGATCATCAACTGGAGCATCGAGCTGCCAGCCACCGATGCAGGGTTGCAACCACCGGACAGGCTTGAGCCACAGCCTGCAAACGAACTGGTCTGATGCGGATCTTGCTTGCGACTGATGCTTGGGCGCCGCAGGTCAACGGCGTGGTGCGCTGCCTGGAAGCCACCATGCGCGACCTGATCAGCCGCGGTGCCGAGGTCGATGTCATGTCGCCAGACCAGTTTCGCACCTTGCCGCTTCCATCTTACCCCGACATCCGGCTGGCCATGGCATCGCGCAAGGTGGTGGCACAGCGGCTTGCAGCCGGGCGCTACGACGCCATTCATCTGGCCACGGAAGGGCCTATCGGCTGGGCTGTGAGGGGTGCATGCAAGAAACTGGGGCTGAGTTTCACCACCAGCTACCACACCCAGTTTCCTGCCTATGTGCGCGCCCGCATGCCCGTGCCGGAGCGCTGGTCCTACGCGCTGCTGCGCTGCTTCCACGGCGCGGGCGCAGCGATGATGGTGGCCACACCGACCATGATGCGCGATCTGACAGCGCTTGGGTTCCGGAGGTTGGCGATGTGGTCCTTCGGCGTCGATACGAAGCTGTTCAAACCCGACTATCCACCAGTGCTCGATCTCCCCCGCCCGATCTTCATCACGGTGGCGCGGCTCGCGGTCGAGAAGAACCTTGATGCGTTCCTCAAGCTCGACCTGCCTGGCTCCACGATCGTGGTGGGTGATGGCCCCGACCGTGCCGAACTGGAAGAGCGCTATCCCGATGCGACCTTCACAGGCTTCAAGTCCGGCGCTGATCTTGCGGCGCTCTATGCCTCGGCTGATGTGTTCGTGTTTCCGAGCCTGACGGACACGTTCGGGCTCGTGCTGCTGGAAGCGGCGGCCTGCGGGCTGCCCATAGCGGCCTTTCCCGTGCAGGGGCCGCGCGATGTGATCGGCGATGAACCTGTGGGCATCCTGAGCGATGACCTGAAGGCCGCCGCGCTGGCTGCCTTGCGCATCCCGCGCGAAAACTGCCGCGCCTTTGCCTTGCGCCACTCGTGGAAGGCTGCCACTGACCAGTTCATCGCAAACCTCGTGCGCACTGACGGCTCGCCGTTGATGACATAAGAAGCGGCCTCATCACGGATGCTTGCCGAAACGCCGGGAAGCAGGCAAGATTCAGGCATGCTGCTTCGCCTTGCCCGCACCTTGCTTGCCCGTACTCGCCTTGTCCCTGCGATGGCTGTCGGCATGGTTCTGCTGACAGCCATGCCTGCCCGTGCGCAGTCCACTGCCGAGGAAGAGGCCAACCGCCGGGCCAATGTGCTGGAAAAAACCCCTGACTGGGCGGCGAAAGTGCAGTTCGGCAAGCGCAACACGCCAGCCGCCAGCCTGGAGGCGCGTGCCATCGGCTCATATGCCCGCGGCTGTCTGGCCGGCGCGACCGCGCTTGAGGTGGACGGCGACAACTGGCAGGTCATGCGGCTGAACCGCAACCGGATGTGGGGCCATCCGGACCTGATCAGCTACCTCGAAAGCCTCGCGAAATCTGCGCCGCGTGTGGCCAGCTGGCCCGGTATCCTGGTGGGCGACATCAGCCAGGCACGGGGCGGGCCGATGCTGACAGGCCATGCTTCGCACCAGGTCGGGCTGGATGCCGACATCTGGCTGACACCGATGCCGCGCGCGCGGCTTTCTCGCGACCAGCGCGAGAACATGTCCGCTACCAACATGGTGCGCCCTGACTGGATGGACATCGACCCGAATGTCTGGACGGCGAACCACACAAGGCTGATCCGCCATGCCGCGCAGGACCAGCGCGTGCACCGCATCTTCGTCAATCCCGCCATCAAGAAGGGCATGTGCCGCGATGCGGGCAGCGACCGCGCCTGGCTCGGCAAGGTCAGGCCGATGTGGGGCCACAACTACCACTTCCACATCCGCATGGGCTGCCCTGACGGGTCCGGAACATGCCAGGATCAGGACAGCCCGCCCTCCGGTGATGGCTGCGGACAAGAACTGACCGACTGGCTCGCCACCCAGCAAAAGGCAATCTTCGCGCCCAAAGTGCCGCGCACGGGTCCGCCGCCCAAACCCAAGCCGCCGATGTCGGTGGATGCCTTGCCGCCGGAATGCAGGCAGGTGCTGGTGGCGCGGTGAAGAGGTTTGCCGTTGATCAGCCCGGCAGCCCTGGCAACTGAAAGCCGTATCCGAGCGGATCATCCGCCTCGATCAGGAATTCGCCACGCCCCATCCAGTGCGCAGCGCCGCTCACACGGACCGTGACGGCGGAATGATCCCCCACGCTGGTGCCCGACATCACCTCGCCTGTGAAGACCCCGCCGGTGATGCTGCGGAAACGGCGCTGGCTGCCGCGCTGCAGCAGCCCCTTGGCATGATCCAGAGCCATGCGCGCGGTAACGCCGGAGCCGGTTGGCGAACGGTCGATCTGGCGCTCCGCGAAGATGCACAGATTGGAGCTTTCATGGGACACGGCAGCTCCATCAGTGATGATGGTGCCATAGAGAAACCCCAGATCCGGCTCATCGGGATGCACGACAGGGACAGCCTCGCGGATGACGTCGGTAAGGGCGGAACCTGCATCGACAAGCCGGTCCAGCGGTGCCTGTCCCCAGGCAAGGCCGAAGGCCGATGCCGGTGCGATGGCGTAGAACGCGCCACCATAAGCAATGTCGCAGGTGACATGGCCAAATCCCGGCACATCGACGCCAAGATCCCGCCGGAACACGAAGGCTGGCACGCTCGTGAAGCTGGCCTCCGTCACCAGCCCGTCCTTGACGTGCGCCAGGATCGCAATCAGTCCGCAAGGCGCTTCGATGGCGAAGCTTGTTTCAGGCTCGCACACTGGCACACGGCCTGTCTCGACGGCCCATTTGGCCAATGCCAGCGTGGCATGGCCGCACATCGTGGAATATCCCTCATGATGCGTGAACAGGACGCCGAAGGCAGCGCCCGGATGGGTGCTGGCCACGGGAATGACGCCATACATGCCGGCATGGCCGCGTGGCTCCCACATCATCGCGCGGCGCAGATGATCGAAATTCTCGCGGGCAGCGCGCCGCTTGTCGAGGATGGTCAGGCCAGGCAGGTCCGGATAGCCGCCTGTCACGATCCTGACAGGCTCGCCCGCCGTGTGCAGGTCATCGAAGGTCAGCTTGAACATGAAAAAGCCCCGGATTTGCTCCGGAGGCTTTGCAACAGGTTTCGGCCCGTGTCGAGATCAGGCCAGTGTCGAGATCAGGCGCGGGACTGTTCGCGCGACAAGATGATGCCTAGCATCCGCTCTGCATTGTCGATGTTGATCCGGTCGAACTGTGCCATCGGCTCCTTCAGGGCTGGCCAGCCCACGGGAATACCGAGCTTGATCGACATCATGGCTTCGACATTGTAGCTCTCGAAGCTCGCAACCTTGAGCACGATCAGCAGCGCATCCGGGCTGCGCATGTTGAGCGCGCCGCGGATCACGTTGCGCTCCATGCCTGTCAGCTTCATCAGTCCCCTGATCACTTCATCCAGCGAGTTCATGCTGTAGAGCGTCACAAGATGATCCTGGCTGACATCCTCGGCAGCTTTCGAGGGTAACGAGCCGACGCGCGTGACAGCTGTGCCGACGGCTGCGGTGATGTCACCGGCCTTGGCGTCCGGCTGGCTGTGCGCGAGCGTGTTCACGACCGTCAGCCGTGCGGCTTCAAGGATCTGGTTCAGTGCCGTTGCGGGCAGTTTGAGGCGCGCGGCCAGAGCCTGCGCCACAACCATGTTGGAGGCAGCGATGTCCGTCACCATGGTCGCGCCGACCGTCGACAGTTGCGCCGTGTCATTGCTGACAAGCGCCGCCAGCACCGCCTGCTCGCGCTTGTCGATCAGCACATCCGTGACGGGAGTTCCAAGATCCGGGCGCTGGGCCAGCGCGACCCGGTGAGCCTCGCCGCGGAACCTGGCCACCGAAATCAGGTCGGAATCGTCAAGGACCGGCGACTGCTGCAGCACCGGTGCCGCAACGAGCGAGTATTCGTCATTGGCAAGGTCGCGAATGACCTCGCGGGGTGCCCGCTTCATCGGGGCCAGCTTTTCGGCAAGGGCCAGGCGAGCCTGAACCTCGATGCCGTTGACAAGCAGCCGGAAGACATTGTCATACAGGTCAATGTGCCTGTCGCTCAGCCTTGGCTCCAGCTCGATATATTGCTTGGTCAGCGCACGCAGGATGGCGTCCCGGCGGGGGGAATCTTCTCCCGCCGCAACGTTCTCGAGACCTGATAGTGACAAACCTGGAATCATGATTGCACCTTCTGTGACAATCACAAGGTGCAACCGAAGACTTTACAGGCACGTTGATCCAATCATTCAAATTGTCAGCATTTCCCGGAAAAACATGAGGTGAATGGCATTTCGCAGGTCTCAGACCAGTGCCGGGATGGCTCTCGGCTTGCCGTCATCGTCCACCGCGACGAACGTGAAGGTCGCATCCGTGACCTTTTCCATCACATTGTTGCGGAAGCGCTGCGCCCATGCCTCGATGTTGATTTTCATGGATGTGCGGCCAATGTCGCCGATCGAGGTGTAGACGCACAGCACGTCGCCGACCTTCATCGGCCTTATGAAGGTCATGGTGTCGACCTTGACGGTGACAACGCGGCCCTGCGCCCGCTCGACGCCTGCGATCCCGCCTGCCTGGTCCATGCGCGCCATGACCCAGCCTCCGAAAATGTCACCATTGGCATTGGTGTCGGCCGGCATGGCGCTGATCTTGATGGTGAGCTGGCCGACTGGCTGTTGCTGGTGGGGCATGAGGGGCCTTCAAAGGCTGGAGGGCGGCATGAAACTCAATCGTCTTTGTCCTTGCCGCTTTCCACATGCAGCAGGTGCATCACCCGGTGCAAAACCGGAGCAAGGATGAAGCCGGTCGCGATCACGATCAGCAACCCGGACAAGATGGCATAAAGACCGGCAAAAATCTTGCCCGCCACGGTTTTCAGCTCGCCCACAGGCCCCATTCCAGACAGGATCATCGCGGCATTGAGAAAGGCATCGACAGCGCCCATGCCCTCGGTGAGCATGTAGCCGCTCATGCCGATGCTAAGCCCGACAACCGTGAGTGCCACCCAGATCAGGCAGGCGCGCAGCAGCCTGATGGCAAACTGCTGGCGTGGCAGGACAGGCTTTCCGCGATGCTCCAGATGATCGAGCATCAGCCGTGTCCAAGCTCTTTTCTCACCAGAGCAGCGCCCGCGCTCAGCGCCGCCAGCTTGCCGTAAGCCACCGTGTTCGACATCGGGGCCATGCCGCAATTGGTGCAGGGAATGAGCTTTTCCGCATCCACGAAAGCCAACGCCGCGCGGATCGTGGCGGCGACTTCCTCGGGTGTTTCGATGGCATCGGACGCGACATCGATGGCACCGACGAGCACATCCTTGCCTTTCAGCAGCCTGATCAGTTCCATCGGCACGCGGCTGTTGCGGCATTCGAGTGACACCTGATCGATGCTGCTCCTGGCAAGCACCGGAAACGTGTCCTCGTAGTGCCGCCAGCTTGTCCCAAGGGTGTGTTTCCAGTCGATATTGGCCTTGATGCCATAGCCATAACAGACATGCACCGCGGTGGTGCAGGTCAGGCCACGTGCGGCGCGCTCCAGCGTGGCGATGCCCCAGTCCGCAACCTCGGCCATGTAGACATTGTAGGCGGGCTCGTCGAACTGCACGACATCGACGCCGAGGGCCTGCAACTCGAGCGCCTCCTCGTTCAGCGCCTCGGCAAAGGCCATCGCGAGATCGGCGCGGCGTCCATAGTGCTCGTCGGCAATGGTGTCCACGATGGTCATCGGGCCAGGCAACGTGAACTTGAGCTTCCTCGTCGTGTGCGCCCGCGCGGCGGCAGCTTCCGCGCCATGCACCGAGCCCTTGCGGCGAATGGGGCCAGTGACAGTCGGTACTTCGGCATTGTAGCGGTTGTTGCGGATGCCCATGATCGTCTTCTTGGCGAAGTCGATGCCTGACAGGTTGGCAAGGAAGCCGTGCACGAAATGCACCCGAGCCTGCTCGCCATCGCCAACGATGTCGATGCCTGCATCTTCCTGCATCTTGATGGCGAGGATGGTGGCGTCGAGCTTGCCGCGCTCCAGGGCAGCGCCCTCCAGATGCCACGGTGCCCACAGTTTCTCTGGTTCGGCGAGCCAGACGGGCTTTGGCAGGGAACCGGCAATGGTCGTGTTCAGCATGGACATGTCTTTCAGAAAAGCAAAGCCGCCAGATGGCCCGCCCTGTTCATGCCGTCAAGCAGTTGCGCCGCGCCTGATGCGCGGTCGGTCACGCAGTTGCGCCGCGCCTGATGCGCGGCCAGGCATAAAGCCAGCCGATCAGGGTGATATTGAGCAAGTTCCACGCCAGCCCGTTGAGGAAGGCCATGCGGTAGGAACCGAAGGCATCGAAGATGTAACCCGATGCCAGCCCACCTGCGGCCATGCCGAGAATCGTGGCCATGATGACAAACCCGACGCGCGCGCCAGCTTCGCGCGGCGGCATGAACTGCCGTGCGATCACCGCATACATCGGCACGATGCCGCCCTGGAACAGGCCAAAAATGCCGGAAATGATATAAAGCGATGTCAGGCCGTCAAACCACAGGAACAGGAACAGCGACGCGCCCTGCATGCCCGAGCCCAGCAGCAGCACGGCAACCGCTCCGATCCTGTCTGCCAGGAAGCCCGAGCCAATGCGGCTGATGATGCCAAGGCCCAGCATCAGTGCCAGCATCTCCGCGCCGCGCGCGGCCCCATAACCAAGATCGGCGCAATAGGCGACGATGTGGACCTGGGGCATCGCCATGGCCATGCAGCAACCAAACCCGGCAATGCACAGGATCGCCATCAGGGCGTTGGGAGACAGCCCGAGACTGGCGCGTGCTGCATCGCTCTCAGCCTCTGCCTTCGCATAACTGGTCTGTGTCATGCGGCGGCGGAACAACAGCGTCATCGGCAACATGGTGACAAGCAGCAGAAGGCCGATGGCCACATGCGCCCAGCGCCAGCCCTGCGCCGCGATGGTCTGCTGGAGGATGGGCGACCACAGCGCGCCAGCCAGATAATTGCCGGTGGCGGCGATGCCCACGGCCAGCCCGCGCGAGCGCTGGAACCAGTGCGAGACATCCGCGATCAAGGGCGCAAAGCCGATGGAGGCCCCGATGCCGATGAGCAGATGCGCCGCGCCGAACTGCCAAATGGAACCGGACATTCCCGCCAGCAGATAGCCCGCTGACTGGCTGACAGACGCGATGACCATGGCGGGCACGATGCCGAACCGGTCCGACAATCGCCCCATGCCAATGGCAGCACCGGCAAAGCCGATCATCATCAAGGTGTAGGGCGCGGATGCTGCGCCGCGGACCACGCCGAACTCGGCCTGCACCGCTGGCAAGGCCACCACCACCGACCACGACCCGATGCAGGCCAGCGTCGCAAAGACCAGCGAGAACGCCAGCCGTTTCCAGCTATAGGCACTGTCGGGTATGAAGAGGGTGGCAGGCGAAGCATTCATGCCATGACCATAACGGCTGCCGCGCGCCTCACAATGCAGCATGACGCGCGGCGGGGAAGCGCGCTGTGCGGGACGGAAGCTGCCCAACTGTTTTCACAGCGCCATCTGGTCCTGCTGGATCAGCGCACGCAGCAGTGGGTTGGGAAAACGCCGCGCGATGGTGACGGCGTAGAAGGTTTCCGCGATGCCGGGCAAGGGGTCCGCCTCGACCAGCGATCCTAAGGCCAGTTCATCCTTGACCACGATGGGCGGCAACACGGCCAGGCCGATCCCTTCGCGCACCAGAAGGCGCATCATTGCCATGTCATCGACCTCTGCCGCGATCTGGGGGCGGATGCCAAGCCGGTCCATCAACGCGTCGAACCCGGTGCGCACGCTGCTGTCGGATGTCGGCAGGATCACGGGATGCTTAGCCAGCAGATCAGACAGATGGCGGCTGCCGTGCAGACGTTCGGGCACGCCCACCAGGCTGACGCGCTGTTCGGCCAGCCGGTGCGACACGAACGGCGTGACCGCATCGCGCGCCGGAGCCTGGTTGACCAGCACCACGTCGAGGTTCAGCGCTTCGAGCGCGCGCAGCAGTTCCGCCGGGCTGCCTGAGCGCAGGATGACCTCGACATCGCTGCGCCCCAGCACCGGGCGCAGGAAACCAAGCTGGAAATTCCGCGACAGGGTTGCCAGCGCGCCGACCCGCAAGGCCTGCCGGGCGCGGCCTGTCTCGCGCAAGGTGCCCATCAGCTCATCGCCTGTCGCGAAGATCGCCTCGGCATGGTCGAGCGCGATGCGGCCTGCCTCCGTCAGGTGAAGCTGGCGGCCACGACGCTCGAACAGCGTGTGCCCAAGCCGCTCTTCCAGCTTCCTGATCTGCACCGACAGCGCCGACTGGGACAGATTGAGCCGCGCGGCGGTGCGGGTCAGGTTGCCATCAACGGCGACCGCCCAGAAATAACGCAGGTGGTTGTAATTCAAGTCAGCCATATCGTTTCATAAAACAGAACGTATTGAGTTCAACAATGAATTTTTATCACATTGATTGACCTGATACGCCGTCCGGACAGCGCACCCGCGTCTCCAGGATGATGTCATGACGGTTTACCTGATCCCTTTTTTCGCGCCCGCCGTGTTGCTTGCGGCGGCAGCCATCGCTGCGCTCATGTCGGCGGAGCGCACCAGGCTTGTGCCCCGCATTGCCGAGTTCGCGGCGCTGGCGGCACTGGCTGTCGCCGTCATCTCGGCTGTCTTTCTGGGCATTTACGGTGCTGGCACGGGCGGGATGACCGGCACAGGCGGCGCGGGTATTTCCGCCCGGATGGATGCCATCAGCGTGACGATGCTGCTTCTGGTGAGCTTCATCGGCTGGATCGTTGTACGTTACGCGGGCACCTATCTTGATGGCGAGGCGGGGCAAAACCGGTTCATGGGCTGGCTCTGCGCCACGCTGGCGGCGGTCCTGCTGCTGGTCCAGTCCGGCAATCTGGTGCAGTTGCTGGTGGCATGGGTCGCGACGAGCACATTCCTGCACCAGCTCCTGCTGTTTTATCCGGAGCGCATCGCGGCACAGCGCGCCGCCCGGAAAAAATTCATCACGGCCCGCGCGGCGGATGCAGCCTTGATCGGAGCCGTTGGCCTTCTCGGTTTTGGTTATGGCACCGTTGACATCGCGGCCATTCTCAACGCGGCAAGGTCCGGCCTCGCCCCATCGTCAGCGCTCTGGGCGACCGGACTTCTGGCCATTGCCGCCTTGCTGAAATCAGCCCAGTTTCCCACCCATGGCTGGCTGACAGAGGTGATGGAGACGCCGACGCCCGTGTCCGCGCTGCTACATGCCGGCGTGATCAATGCGGGCGGCTTCCTCCTGATCCGCTTTGCCGACGTGATGCTGCTCGCCCC
>JANMIB010000502.1:0-5287 GCA_031375605.1 Allobosea sp.
GATGCCGCACATCGAGCAGCGGCGCGGGCACGGAGAGATCATGGTCCGGCATCGCGCTCACATCCGCCCCACGAAACGGGGATCAAACGCGTCGCGCAGGCCGTCGCCGATCAGGTTGACAGCCAGCACGGTGAGCGCCAAGGCGATGCCTGGAAACAGCACCATGTGCGGCGCGATCTGGAACACGGCCCGGCCCTCGGCGATGATGTTGCCCCAGCTTGCGATGGAGGGCGGTGTGCCGGCCCCGATGAAGCTGAGGGCCGCCTCGACCAGCACGGCGGAGGCAAAGATATAGCTGCCCTGCACCAGGAGCGGCGCCACCGCATTGGGCAGGATATGCCGCCACAGGATGAGGTGAAAGCGCGTGCCGACGGCAATCGCAGCCTCGACATAGGGCTGTTCGCGCAAGGACAGCACCACACTGCGCATCAGCCGCGCCACGCGGGGCACCTCCGACACCGAAATCGCGATGACGACATTGCGCAGGCTCGCACCCGTCAGCGCAATCAGCGCCACGGCCAGCAGGATCGAGGGGATCGACATCATTCCGTCCATGATGCGCATGGCGATCCCGTCGAACCAGCGCACGAAACCGCTGAGCAGGCCGATGACGAGCCCGATGCTGATGGCCACCACCGCCACCGACAGGCCGACGATCAGCGAGACGCGCGCGCCATAAATGGTGCGGCTGTAAACATCACGCCCCACGAGGTCAGCCCCGAACCAGAGCGTGCCACTTGGCGGCTTCATGCGGTTGAGCGGCGAGATTTTCATGGGATCGACCGTGCCAAGAACAGGCGCGAGCACAGCCGCCAGCACGATCAGGGCAAGGATGATGGCCCCGAAAAGGGCCGTGGGATGGTGGCGCGCTTCGCGCAGCACGTTGCCGAACATCAGCGGCGCACCCGGATCATCGCCGCACAGGCCATTGCCGCACAAGTCATCTCCGTACTCTCGGATCAAACAAGCCATAGCTGAGATCGACGAGCAGGTTGACCATCACGTAGCTGGCCGAGAAAATCAGCACCACACCTTGAATGATCGGATAGTCGCGGCGCAGGTTGGCATCGACAGTCTGGCGACCGACACCGGGAATGTTGAACACTGTTTCGGTGACGACCACACCGCTGATCAGCAACGCGAAACCGATGCCGATGACGGTGACTATCGGGATCGCGGCATTCTTGAGCGCATGGCTGATCAGCACAGAGCCCATGCCGAGGCCCTTGGCGCGGGCCGTCCGGATATAGTCCTGGCTCAGGACCTCCATCATCGTGGCCCGCGTGATGCGCGCGATCAGGGCCGCATAGACAAGCCCGAGTGAGACCGATGGCAGGATCATGTGCCTGAGGAATGGCCACAGACCCTCCGACAGCGGCGTGTAGCCCTGCACCGGCAGCCACCGGAGCTGGGTCGAGAACACCAGAATGAGGATGTATGACAGCACGAATACCGGCACCGAGAAGCCGAGCACCGCGAACCCCATGGCAAAACGGTCGGCGAACCGCCCTGCCCGCCATGCCGCGATGATGCCCAGCGGCAAGGCAATCACAACCGCCAGCGTCAGCGCGCACAAGGTGAGCGCGATGGTGGGCTCAAGCCGCTGCACGATCAGGCTGGAGACCGAGCGGCCTGAAAAAATCGAGGTGCCGAGATCGCCGGTGAGCACAGCGCCGAACCAGGACAGGAAACGTGTCAGGAACGGCTCGTTCAGGCCCAGTGCGACCCTGAGTTGCTCGACCTCTTCGGTCGTGGCCTGCTCACCGGCCAGCACCGTCGCCGGGTCGCCGGGGCTGAGGTAAAGCAGGGAAAAGACGATGACGGCGACAACGAGCATGACCGGGAACGTGGCCAGCAATCGCCGCAAAACGTAGGACAGCATGTGGGTGGGAGCTTTCGCGGGCAAGCAGGTCAGGCACTGCCGGCCTTGGACGGCAATCAGTATAACTTACTTTGGTCCGGACAATTGCGAGCGTCAAGCCTCAAGCATTCGTTGCGGCCTGGCCTGACAGGCTTGCCAGTTCGCCAAGCGTCAACGGTTTCAGCGGTGGGCGGATGTTGAGATGTCCGGCAGCCTCAGCCGTGATCTTGCGGGCCTGTGCCACCAACATCGTCAGCGTGAGGCTACATTCGCGGCCCTGGCACGGGCCCATGCCGCAACGCGTCGCAGTCTTGACCTGGTTGGGGCCGGTGCAGCCAGCGGCCACTGCAGCGCGCACATCGCCAGCCGTTGTGGTTTCGCAGCGGCAGACGATCACCTCGTCAGCAGGACACAGGACCGCATCGCGAGGCCGGTACCAAGCATCGAGAAACCGGCGCAAGGGCACGTGGCGAGCGGCTTTGCGGCGCAAGGCGGTCTTGGCGGCCGCGCTGTCAGGCGCATGGCCAAGCGCTCGCGTTGCAGCCAGCCCGGCCCTTGTCCCATCAATCACCGCAAGCCTCCAGCCACCTATGCCGCCACCATCACCTGCGATGCGAAGACCGCCGACAGATGTTTGCGCATGATCGTCAAGCACAGGCCGCCAGCAGAGCTGATGCCCGTCCCAGCGATGCGCGACGCCCATGGACATGGCCAGATGCGTGTGCGGCACGACGCCTTCATGCAGCAGCAGAAGATCGGCTGGCATGCTCTGCCAGCGCCCGGCGGCGAGATAGCTCACCTGTTCCAGATGGCTTTGTCCAAGCGCTTTCAGATCACCCACACCCCGGATCACCGGCACGCCAGCCTTGCGGATGGCGGCCATGAAGCCAAGGCCGCGCGCCAACTGGGCCACGTCAGGCAGCGCTCCCGGCAGGTGGCGCAGCGCGCGTCCAAACGCGCCCGGCGGGGTCGTGTCGAGGATGGCCGAAGGCTTGATGCCCAGCTTCAGCAACTGCGTCACATACAAAAGCACAAGCGGCCCCTGCCCTGCGATGACGGTGCGGCTGGCCGGGACATTGCCACCGGTTTTCAGCAAAATCTGCGCTGCACCCACGCTCATCACGCCCGGCAGCGTCCATCCCACAATAGGAACCGGGCGTTCGATGGCACCCGTGGCCAGGATCAGCTGGCGAGCCGTGATCACATGAGCGATGCCGTGTCGGCTGAGACAGATGCGAAACCCGCCCTCAACCGCCAGCCGGTTTTGTGCCAACCGCTCGACCTGCCAGACGCAGGCATCGCCCCAGCATATCGCGCCGCTGGCCCTGAATGTCTCGACCAGCGCGGCACCATCCCGGTCATCGCGGCCTAATGCAGTCCCATCTGCCATTCGCGGCTCGATGCCCAAGTCATCTGCCATTCGCGGCTCAATGCCGCGGTGGACCTGCCCGCCCGGCGTGGCCTGCTCGTCCAGCACCAGCACCGCAGAACCAGCGCGCGATGCTGCGATGGCAGCCGCCATTCCGGCTGGCCCCGCCCCGATGATGACGAGATCAAAACCCGTGATCTGCCCTGTCATGATGGACCATGATCTGCCGAAAGCCTGCGCACTGCATCCTGCCGCTCGATCCGCATGCCCTCCCTGACCGGCACGAGGCAGGCTTGCCGCGACGGGGTGCCGTCAATCACCATCAGACATTCGAAGCACACACCCATCATGCAATAGGGGGCGCGCGGTGCCCCGCTGACAGGATGGGTGCGCGTTGCCGCAATCCCCGCCAGCAGCGCCGCAGCGGCCGCGCTCTCGCCCGCTTTCACGCGGGTGGGCCGACCCTCGACCATCAACGTGATGTCATGGTCACGATGTGCGTCAGGCAACTTCCGGAAAAGGCGGGTGGTCATGGATTGATCAGGCTCCGGTCAGGCATCCGATGTAAGGCGCGTCACGGCAAGAGCGCAACCACGTTGCGCATGCCACGATGACTGGATTGGCCTCGCGTTCGTGTGCGCTTGCCCGTCTTGCCTGCAATTTAGGCATGCCGCCAAAATGAACAGCATGGCGGGATTGTTTTCGCGGCAGAACATGCCGCCCTGTCGCGATTTTCACGTTCTGGACGAGCGTTCCAGTCTCGGCATGCAATTTGCCAATACCGTTTCGGAAAGCCCGCCATCAAGCCGGGTTCGGGTCGCAGCGGAGAGAGCACAATGAGTTTCACACGTCGTGGGGTATTGGGGGCTGCGCTGGGTGGCGCAACCGTACTGGCGTCTGGCTACAAGCCAGCCTTTGCGCAGGGCGCGCCGATCAAGGTCGGCATCCTGCATTCGCTCTCGGGCACGATGGCGATTTCCGAGACCACCCTGAAAGATGTGATGCTGATGCTCATCGAGCAGCAGAATGCCAAGGGCGGCCTGCTGGGTCGCAAGCTCGAAGCCGTGGTGGTCGATCCGGCCTCCAACTGGCCACTGTTTGCCGAAAAGGCCCGCGAGCTGATCTCGAAGGAGAAGGTATCCTCGGTTTTCGGCTGCTGGACATCCGTGTCGCGCAAGTCGGTGCTGCCCGTGTTCAAGGAGCTGAACAGCATCCTGTTCTATCCCGTCCAGTATGAGGGCGAAGAGAGCGAGCGCAACGTGGTCTACACCGGTGCTGCCCCCAACCAGCAGGCCATTCCCGCCGTGGATTACCTGATGAGCAAGGATGGCGGCGAAGCCAAGCGCTGGGTTCTGGCCGGAACAGACTATGTCTATCCGCGCACCACCAACAAGATCCTGGAAGCCTACCTGATTTCGAAGGGCGTCGCGCCTGCCGACATCATGATCAACTACACCCCGTTCGGCCACTCTGATTGGCAGACCATCGTGTCGGACATCAAGAAGTTCGGCTCGGCCGGCAAGAAGACCGCCGTGGTCTCCACCATCAACGGTGATGCCAACGTGCCGTTCTACAAGGAACTTGGCAATCAGGGCATCAAGGCCACCGATATTCCGGTAGTTGCCTTCTCGGTGGGCGAGGAAGAGCTCGCCGGCATCGACACCAAGCCGCTGCTTGGCCACCTCGCCGCCTGGAACTACTTCCAGTCCGTGAAAGATCCGACCAACGACGCCTTCATCAAGGCGTGGAAAGCCTACAAGAAGTCCGACAAGGCCGTCACCAACGATCCGATGGAAGCCCATGTCATCGGCTTCAACATGTGGGTCAAGGCGGTGGAGAAAGCCGGAACGGTCGATGTCGACAAGGTCATCGACACGCTGCCCGGCATCACCGCCGCCAATCTCACGGGCGGAATGTCCACCATGCTGCCGAACCACCACATCACCAAGCCGGTGCTGATCGGCGAAGTGCGGGCGGATGGCCAGTTCGACGTGGTGTGGAAGACCTCGGGTCTGGTCGCAGGCGATGCCTGGACCGACCATCTGCCCGGCTCCAAG
>JANMIB010000504.1:0-3282 GCA_031375605.1 Allobosea sp.
GGCTTGACCTTGTGGCGCGCGAAGTAGCCATCGACGACCTGGTCATACAGGCGCTCTTCCGCCTTGGCATGGGCGGCATGGGGGCGGGGGCCAACAAGGCTGAGATTGCCGCCGAACACCACGTTGAACAGTTGCGGCAGCTCATCCAGCGAGGTCTTGCGGATGAAACGCCCGACTTTCGTCACGCGAGGGTCGCCCTTGGTCACAAGTTTTGTGGCATGGGCATCGGATTGCTCGACATACATCGAGCGGAACTTGAAGACCTCGATCATCTCGTTGTTGAAGCCATAGCGTTTCTGGCGGAACAGCGCAGGGCCTCTGGAATCAAGTTTCACCGCCAGTGCCGTCAGCAACATCACGGGCGACAGCGCGATCAGCGCGAGCGCGCCGACCACCCGGTCGAACGCCATCTTCACCACCATGTCCCAGTCGGCGATGGGCTTGTCGAACACATCAAGCACGGGCACCGCGCCAATGTACGAGTATGAGTGGGGCCTGAAGCGCAGCTTGGACATGTGGGCAGACAGGCGGATGTCGATGGGCAGGACCCAGAGCTTGCGCAGCATGTGCAGGAGGCGCTCCTCCGCAGAAATCGGCAAGGTGAAGATCACGAGGTCCAGATGCGTGCGCCGTGCGAATTCCACCAGATCCTCGACCGTGCCGAGCTTGGGATAACCGCCAACCGTGTCAGGCGAGCGATCGTCATTGCGATCATCAAACACGCCAACGATCCTGATGCCCGACTCGCGCTGGGCTTCCAGTGCCTGAATCAGACCAATGCCGGCCTCTCCGCCGCCAACGATGGCCGTGCGACGCTCAAGCCGGCCGCTGCGGGTCAGCGAGCGCAGCACGAAAGACAGCAAGATGCGGGATGTCAGGATCACGCCAAGCCCGGCGGCGTACCATGTCACCAGCCAGACGCGCGAAATCGATTCGCTGACCTTCAGCAGGAAAAATATCGCCAGCGCGGCCAGGAACAGCAGGGTCCAGCCTGCCAGAAGCCGGATGCTCTGCGGCGCAAACGAGCGCATCGCACCGATATGATAAAGGTGCAGTGCCTGGAACACCACGACCGCCGACACCGAGATGATCGGGATCGCGATGGCATATGGCTGGGTGAAATCCACGACCGGAAAGACATAGATCGCGAACACGACAAGGCCGCTCAGTGCCACGACTGCCATGTCGAAAATCCGCATGGCACCTTCGACCATGATGGGCGACATGCTCTTCTGGAATGGCATGGAAGCGATGCGTTCAGCCAATGGCGACAGGGTTCCCTGGCCAAGGCCTTCGGTCGAGATGCCGCCTGTGTCCGGGCTGACACTGCCGGACGATTTCATGATGTCGCGGATGTCGAATGTTGACATGGAACTTAACCTGACTGTTGTTCGCGAAACGCGCTGACAACAGATGAAACATGGCAGCAAGTCATGGCTGAAGACTTAAAGCGCAGCAGAAGATCAGCATTTGCCATCTTCAATGTGAAGAACGGCGGCTGTCCAATGCGGCCCGGTAGCCTGCAATGGCTCCCGTGATCATCTGGTCCAGCGTGAAGTGCTGCTTCACGAACTCGGCAAGATTGATGGCTTCGCCCTTCAGATTTTCTGCAGGCTTTGACAAGGCCAGCATCATCGCGCGCTTCAGCGCCACGGGGTCGTTGGCCGAGATCAGGCGATGAAGGTGGTCAGGACCATAGATTTCCGGAATACCGCCGACATCGGTTGATACCAGAGGCTGCGCAGCGGCTGCGGCTTCCAGGATCACGTAAGGCAGCGATTCAGCGCGTGAGGGGACGACCATGATCCTGCCCCGCGCCAGCGCCTGCCGGATCGGGCCGGGTGGGGACCAGGTGATCTGCCCTGCAACACCACATTGTTCGGCCATCAGCCTGAGTTGGGGTTCTTCCGGCCCTGATCCCACCATCAGCATGCTTGGTGTGGCACGGTCCTGTTCCTTGATGAGCCGCATGGCCTCTATCAGCGTGTCGATGCCCTTGGCCGAGCGCAGCTCGCCCAGGTAGACAAAATCGAAGCTGGCGGCGCTGTGGTCGATGGGGATGAATTCATCAACGCCCACCCCGTTGAGCACCACACGGTGATCTGTGCTGGGAGCACGTCCGATCGAGGCCTGGAAACGGCCCTTGATGAACTCGCTCTCGAACGTGAACATGTCGGTGGCCGGTTCAAGGAAAGCCTCCACGCCCATGTAGATACGGTGTTCGAGGCTGCCGGGCTTGTAGTTGAAGCTGCCACCATGGGGTGTGTAGGCGGTGACATAGTGGCGACCTGCGTCAAAGCGGGCGGGCAGGCGTCCATAGAGGCCACCTTTGGAGCCATGGGTGTGGACGACATCCGGGTGCATGGCCTTGCGATATTTCGCAAAGGCCAGCTGCGCCTTCAGATCTGTCATGTTGGGGTATCGTGACATCGGCACGCGCATCACGCCAAGCGCGAGCTGTGGCCTGAGTTCAGCCAGCACGTCATCGGCGCGCACACCCCCGGTCGTCGCATCGCAGAAAATGCCGACATCGTGGCCGCGCTCGATCTGCCCTCGTGTCAGGTCGAGCACATTGCGGAACAGGCCGCCAAGGGGCGCGCGAAAGACGTGCAGGATTCGGAGCGGTTGCTCAGGCAATGTCATGAGCGGTGCTCGTGTTGAACTGGTCAGAACCAGCGTTCGCGGATGGTGATGGTGTCGCCCGGCAGCACCGGCTGGGTCAGCGCCACCTTGCCGGTGACGATCTCGCCGTTGATCTGCCGCGAGATCACGGCGACATGCCGGTCCCCGCGCGGTGTGAACCCGCCTGCGATGGCAACAGCAGTCTGTACCGTCATGCCATTCACATAGGGAAACTGGCCTGAACTGGTGACTTCGCCAAGGATAAAGAACGGCCTGTAGGCATCGACCTCGACCGATACCTTCGGCTCGCGCAGGAAACCGCCGCGCAAGCGTCCTTCAATGGAGCGCTCAAGCTGCCCTGCGGTCCTGCCGACCACATCGACGGCCCCGATCAGCGGCATTGAGATGCGCCCCTGGCTGTCCACGGCATAGACGTTCGACAGATTGTCCTGGCCAAACACGATGACGCGCAGGCGGTCACCGGTGGACAGAAGATAGGGCGCGCGGTCAACCGTCTCGCTGGCAAACTCCGCATAGCCATGGTGCTGGGCGGCACAGCCACCGAGGAGGGCACCAGATAACATCAGGGCTGAGATCAGTCGCAAAGACATGGGCTGAACACCGTAAGCACAACACAACTTGAGCCTGACAATGATCCGT
>JANMIB010000517.1:0-5581 GCA_031375605.1 Allobosea sp.
CTGTTGCCAGCCATCGCGCCCTCGATCCAGCTGGTCGCCCGGTCGAGGTTCTCATTGGCATCGCGCATCCGCGCCGCCATCTGGCCAAAGGCCGGGTTGCGGCAGGCCGCCACCGCGCCTTGTGTCTTGCGAAGACGGGCGATGGCCGCGCGCACGGTCGCCCCGCCGCCAAGTGGCAGCTTGCGCTGCACCAGATCGATGGCCTGGATGCCGTTGGTGCCCTCATAGATGGTGAGGATGCGGGCATCGCGCATGTGCTGCGCTGCGCCGGTTTCCTCGACAAAGCCCATGCCGCCATGGACCTGCACGCCGATGGACGCGACCTCGACGCCGATGTCGGTGGAGAAGGCCTTGGCGATGGGGGTCAGCAGCGCCCCCATCTCGGCAGCGGCCTTCCTGGCGGCTGGATCAACGACATGGTGCGCGCGGTCAAGCTCGGCGGCTGTCAGATAGCAGATGGCCCGCGATGCGTTGGTCAGGGCCAGCATGGTCATGAGGTTGCGGCGCACGTCGGCGTGCTCGATGATCGGGCTCATACCGTCGGCAGTTACGCCTGAAGACTTGCCCTGCTTGCGCTCATTGGCATACCAAAGCGCCTGCTGGTAGGCGCGATCGGCAATGGCAACGCCCTGGATGCCGACCCCGAGGCGGGCGTTGTTCATCATGGTGAACATGCAGGCAAGGCCGCGGTTTTCCTCACCGATCAGATAGCCCACCGCGCCGCCCACATCGCCAAACACCATGGTGCAGGTGGGCGAGCCGTGGATGCCGAGCTTGTGCTCGACACCCGAACAGCGGGCATCATTGCGCGCACCCAGCGAACCGTCCGCGTTCACGAGGAATTTCGGCACCAGGAACAGCGAGATGCCGCGCGTGCCTGCGGGCGCATCCGGCAGGCGGGCCAGCACGAGATGGATGATGTTCTCGGTCAGGTCATGCTCGCCATAGGTGATGTAGATTTTCTGCCCGGTGATCCTGTAGCTGCCATCCGCATGGCGTTCGGCCTTGGTGCGCAGGGCGCTCAGGTCAGATCCCGCCTGGGGTTCAGTCAGGTTCATCGTGCCCATCCAGGCGCCCGAGACCAGCTTTTCGAGGTAGGTGTCTTTCAGGGCCTGCGCTCCATGCACCGTCAGCGCCTCGATGGCACCGCAGGTCAGCAACGGGCCGAGCGCGAAAGCCAGCGACGCTGCGTTCCACATTTCAAGGCAAGGCGCGTTGATCAGCGCTGGCAGGCCCTGGCCGCCGTATTCCTCTTTTGCCGGCAACGCGTTCCAGCCGCCTTCCGCCCAGGCGGTGTAAACCTCTTTCCAGCCGGCCGGCATGGTCACGGTGCCGTCTTTCAATGGCGTGCCCGCCTTGTCGCCAACCCGGTTGAGCGGCGCGATCTGGCCTGCGGCAAATTTTCCGGCCTCTTCCAGAATGGTGGCGACAAGATCGCCTGACAGCTCGGGATAGGTGCCGTCCGCAATCGAACGTTCCAGACCTGCCACGGCATTGAGCGTGAACAGCATTTCGTCAACGGGCGGGCGATAGGTCATGACGGCTCCTCCGGGCAGTTTATGATGTCGTCTTATGAGCGAACTTTTGTCGTCCGCATGTCAATGATTGACGTCATCATGCGGCAAAGCCTACCGAGGCGTCCAGTCAGCTGATGGGAGATAGTTCACATATGAACGACCTGGCGTCAACTGCCAAACCTCTGCCTGCAGACCTCTACCTGCAAACCTGCACCTGCATATGAAAGACACGTCATGACCAGACCAGCAGCGGTCAGCCTCACCAACGATGCTGCAGGTGTGGCGGAGGCAGCCCGGCTCTTGCGGGCGGGCGGGCTTGTCGCCTTGCCGACCGAAACCGTTTACGGGCTTGCCGCGGATGGTTCAGACCCGCAAGCGACAGCCCGGATCTATGCGGCGAAAGGGCGGCCCTCATTCAACCCATTGATTGCGCACCTTCATGACATGCCTGCGGCACGGCGGCAGGGCCTGTTCAGCGCGCAGGCCCTGGCACTGGCCAAGGCCTTCTGGCCGGGACCGCTGACACTTGTCGTACCGATTTCGCCAGATTGCACGGTGTGCGAACTGGCGCGGGCCGGGCTGGCGACCGTCGGCCTGCGCGTTCCTGATCATGTGGCGACGCTCGCTGTTCTCGAACAGGTGGCCAGACCCGTCGTCGCGCCGTCGGCCAACCGCTCAGGGCATGTCAGCCCGACAAGCGCCGATCATGTCCTGGCGGATCTGGGCAGCATGATCGACGCAGTGATGGATGCAGGGCCGTGTCCGGTCGGCGTCGAATCGACCATCATCGCCTGCCTGGGCGGGGCACCGAGGCTCCTCCGGCCTGGCGGCATCACACGCGCTGAGGCCGAGGCCGTGATCGGCCAAAGCCTTTCAGACGGCTCCCAGAGCTATTCTGCTCCCATTTCGCCCGGCCAGCTTCAATCTCATTATGCACCGAATGCCAGATTGCGGCTGGATGCGGCTGCGCCACTGTCTGGCGAGGCATGGCTGGGGTTTGGACCTGATCCGGATGTCTCGATGGCGCGGGCCTGCGCAAATCTCAGTTCAAGCGCCAATCTCATCGAGGCTGCGGCCAATCTGTTCGCCTGCCTGCGTCAGCTTGATGCCAGCGGCGCGGAGCGCATCGCCGTTGCCGCCATCCCGAGGCAAGGACTGGGCGAGGCCATCCTTGACCGGTTGGAACGGGCCGCCGCCCCGCGCTGAAGACCAAAGAGGCAGGACAATATCTGCCTCTTCCAATATCCCGCCTCTCTCACGAGGCCGCTGTTCACTCGGCTGCAACAACGCGATTCGTTGGCGGCGTCAGCGACAAACCTGAAGTCTTGAGGGCGAATGCACCGTCGCCAGCCAGGATATGAGTCATCTGGGCCATGATAAGGAAGGCCGGATACTCCCATCCTCCATTCTTGGCAGTGAAGAGCCAGCCGTTCGGCCAATGGATGACAAGTGCGCCCAGCAGAATTGGCAGAAGTGCAACCGAGACCAGCCGAGCCTGCAAGCCGACGATCAGCAAGATGCCGCCAGCAAATTCCGCGAGCAGGATGGGCCATGCCAGAAGTGAAGGCAGACCGACAGACCCGAGAAAGCCGGCGAACCCCGGCACGGTGAAGATGAAATACTTGAGACCGGCATGCGCGACGAACATCATGCCGAGGGAGATGCGGAGAAGAGCGAGGCCGTAGCCTGCCGTGCGAAGATCGATCATCGTCAAGGTTCCTGAACTGGTTTCTGTAGGCAATCTTGTTTCACTTTCAAACTTGCAAGAACAGATATTTTAATGCATTTTCAAACTTGCTTTTTTGCAAGGACAAAGATGACCAATCTGTCATGGGATGATTTCCGGCTGATCAAGGCCATTGCGGATTCCAGCGGGCTCACAGGTGCTGCGGCCCTGCTTGCCGTGAACCATTCCACCGTTTTCCGCCGGCTTGGCCAGATCGAGGAAGCCGTCGGCCTGCCGCTGTTCGAGCGCCGCAAGACGGGATATGTCGCAACCCCGGCCGGCGAGGAAATGGCGGGTCTGGCAGGGCGCATGGATGATGATGTCAGCGCCTTTGCGCGGCGGATCGCGGGCCGCGAGATCGCACCGTCCGGCGAGGTGCGCATCACCACCACCGACACGCTGTTCCTGCACCTCCTGATCCCGATCTTCCATGCCTTCCGCAAGGCCCATCCCAGCATCAGGCTGGACATCGTCATTGCCAACCAGGCCCTGAACCTGTCCAAACGCGATGCTGACATTGCCATACGTGCGAGCGACTCGCCTCCCGACACGCTCGTCGGGCGCAGGCTGGCGACACTGGCCTGGGCTGTGTACGGGCGCAAAGATGACGCGCTCACACAGCCGGAAGCCTACGATTCAGCCTCGCTGTTCGACCGCGACTGGGTCTGCCTTGGCGATCAGCTTGGTCATGTGAAGGCCGCCCGCTATGTGCGGGACCGTGTCTCGCCGGAGCGGATCGTGCTGAAGACGTCCGCCGTGCTTGGCATCGCGGAAGCCATCGAGGGCGGCCTTGGCATCGGTCCCCTGCCCTGCTTCATTGGCGACCAGAAGCCTGGCCTCAAGCGCCTGATGGCGCCAAACCCGGATTTTGGCACCGCCCTGTGGTTGCTCACGCACCCCGACATCCGCCAAAGCCCGCGCATCCGCACCACGCTCGACATGCTGGCGGCCGAAATCAGCCGACACAGGAAGTTGATCGAGGGCGAAGTGCCGCTATGAGATATTCTAGCGGATTGCCCTTGCGGTCCGCCTTGCCAGCTCCGATCAGCCGATCTCCACCACAACACGGCCACGCACCGTCCCAGCCATGATGGCATGGGCTGTCTGTTCGATCTGGTCAAAGCCGATGGTTGTCGTCAGCGAGGCCAGCTTGGCCTTGTCGAGGTCGCGTGCCAGACGGGCCCAGGCTTCCAGCCGCCGCGGCATCGGGCACATTACCGAATCGATGCCCAGCAACGACACACCACGCAGGATGAACGGTGCGACGGAGGACGGCAGGTCCATGCCTTGCGCCAGCCCGCAAGCTGCGATCGCACCGCCCGGGCGCGTCATCGCGAGCACGTTGGCAAGGGTGTGCGAACCTGCCGAATCAACACCTGCGATCCAGCGCTCGCGCGCCAGCGGCTTGCCCGGTGAGGAAAGCTCCACACGGTCCATGATCTCTGCAGCGCCAAGGCCCTTGAGATAGGCTGCCTCGGACACACGCCCCGTGGAGGCGATGACATGCCAGCCCAGGGAGGCCAGCAGCGAAATCGCCACCGAGCCGACGCCACCTGCGGCACCGGTCACGACCACGGCACCGTTGGCGGGTTCGAGCCCGTGCCGCTCCAGCGCGAGCACACTCAACATGGCAGTGTAACCCGCCGTGCCGATGGCCATGGCCTGCGCAGCCGTCAGGCCAGACGGCAACGGCACCAGCCAGTCGCCCTTGACGCGGGTTTTTTGCGCATAGGCACCCAGATGGGTTTCGCCTGTGCCCCAACCGTTCAGGATCACCGCATCGCCCGGCCTGAAACCGGCATGCGACGAGGTTTCGACCACGCCTGCGGCATCGATGCCGGGGACCATCGGCCACCGGCGCACAACCGGGCCTTTGCCGGTGATGGCCAGCCCGTCCTTGTAATTCACCGTAGAGTGCGTGACGCGGACGGTGACATCGCCCTCCATCAGGTCCGCATCGGTCCATTGCTCGACGGCAAGGCTTTGCCCGGCATCGCCCTTGCGCACGACAAGCGCCTTGAAAGTTTCCATGTCAAACCTCTCCATCCCTGTGTCATGCAGGTTGTAACACAGGCCCGCGCTCGACCGGCTTTTCCACGATGGGAAGGTTGATGGCTGCCGACGCGACACCCAGCGCCACGGACAGCCACCAGACGATGATGTAACTGCCGGTCTGCTCATACAGGATGCCGCCCAGCAGCACTCCGAGAAAGCCGCCGAGCTGGTGCGAGAAAAACGCAAATCCATAGAGCATGGCCATGTATTTCGTGCCAAACATCAACATGACCAGCGCGGCGGTCGGCGGGACGGTCGACAGCCAGAGCAGGCCGATGGCGAC
>JANMIB010000031.1:0-7967 GCA_031375605.1 Allobosea sp.
GCAGGCACGAGCTTTTCCACATCCGCTGCGTCCGAGAGATTGCAGGGCAACACGACCACCTTCTGAGTATTTTTGATGTCCATTTCCATCATCGGGACGTGGACACTCTCTCCATCGTTAACCACGCACAGATCGTGAGCCAGCGCTTCAAGAGCTTCAACGCGCGTGCCGGAAATCGCTACGCTTGCACCTTGACGATGTAAGGCTCTCGCAATCGCACCGCCGATGCCGCCGGTAGCTCCCGTGACGAGGGCTGTCTTGCCTGCAAGTGAAAACATGGTGTGATCCTCTCTCAACTGCGTGCAGCGATGTAGGCCGCGATGTCGTCTGGTCCGCCAATGGCGGCCAGGGTGGCCGTCGGAGCGATGCGTTTGACAAGTCCCGTGAGAACCTTGCCCGAACCGACCTCGATGAAGGACGTGACGCCAGCCAAGGCCATGGCCTCGACACATTCGCGCCAGCGCACCGTGCCGGTGACCTGTGCCACAAGGCTGGTGCGGATGGCCGCAGGGTCCGTCAGGGGTGCAGCGCCGACATTGGCCATCACCGGCACAACGGGCGAGCTCATGGTCACGCTCTGGAGAGCCGCTCGCATGGCGTCTGCTGCCGGTTGCATCAGGGCACAATGGAAAGGCGCGGATACCGGCAGCAGCACCGCGCGGCGCACGCCCCGCTCCGCCGCGATGACCATGGCACGCTCGACCGCCGCCTTGGAACCGGAGAGCACGACCTGGCCGCCGCCATTGTCGTTTGCGGCCTGGCAGATTTCGCCCTGCGCCGCATCCGCCGCTATGGCGCGCGCCGCCTCAAGCTCGACGCCGATCAGCGCTGCCATCGCGCCCTGCCCAGCCGGCACGGCTTTCTGCATGGCGTCACCGCGGATGCGAAGCAACCGTGCCGTGGTTGCAATTGAAAAGGCGCCTGCTGCGGCCAACGCGGAATACTCTCCGAGCGAGTGCCCTGCGACGAACGCAACGTCGCGTTTCAGATCAAGCCCGGCCTCGGCCTCGAGCACGCGGATCACGGCGACAGACACCGCCATCAAGGCGGGCTGCGTGTTGGCTGTGAGCGTCAGCTCTTCGGAGGGGCCATCCCACATGATGGCAGAGAGTTTTTGCGACAGCGCATCGTCCACTTCGGCAAATACGGCGCGCGCAACCGGAAATGCCTCGGCCAGCGCCTTGCCCATGCCGACAACCTGGCTCCCTTGGCCGGGACAGATCAATGCTGTGCTCATTCTCGGCTTTTCCTTCGCAGCTGGGGTGGCGGGGAAGTGACGGTTTTGGCGTGATGCGTCAAGGGCAGCAGGCGTTTGCATGCCGATATCGCATCCGATTGCATGTGCGGAAACATCACATCAAAACGCCCCTTGCACTGACAAAAACTTCCTGCTCTCATCATGACAAGACGCCAAACCTGAACCGGCGCTGCACACGGGGAGCGAGACATGACGACATCGAAGACAATGGGACAATCGCGCCGAAAGTTCCTGAAGGCCACTCTGGCAGCATCGGCGGTCGGCGTGGCCGCACCAGCCATCGCACAGCAGCCCGGGCCTATCACCATGCGCTGGCAGAGCACATGGCCAGCCAAGGACATCTTCCACGAGTATGCTCTCGACTTCGCCAAAAAGGTCAACGACATGACCGGTGGAGATCTCAGGATCGAGGTGCTCCCTGCAGGTGCTGTTGTTCCGGCCTTCGGTCTGCTTGATGCTGTGTCCAGAGGCACGCTCGATGGCGGCCACGGGGTTCTTGTCTATCATTATGGCAAGCAGACCGCCCTTGCGCTGTGGGGCTCGGGGCCAGCCTATGCGATGGATGCCAACATGCTGCTCTCCTGGCATAGGTATGGTGGCGGCAGGGAGCTTCTCGCGAAGCTTTACGCGTCCATCGGTGCCAACGTGCAGTCTTTTCCATATGGGCCGATGCCGACCCAACCACTTGGCTGGTTCAAGAAGCCGGTCACCAAGCTCGATGATCTCAAAGGCCTGAAGTACCGCACCGTCGGCATTTCAATCGACATCTTCACGGGCATGGGTCTGGCGGTCAACGCCTTGCCGGGCGGCGAGATTGTTTCGGCGATGGACCGTGGGCTTCTCGACGCGGCCGAATTCAACAATGCGTCCTCTGACCGGCTGCTCGGCTTCGCCGACGTGTCGAAGATCTGCATGTTGCAGAGCTACCACCAGAATGCCGAACAGTTCGAGATCATGTTCAACAAGACCAAGTTCGACGCCCTGCCCGACAGGATGAAGGCCATCATCTCGAGCGCAGTGGAGGCCGGCTCTGCAGAGATGTCCTGGAAGGCCATTGATCGTTACTCGCAGGATTACATCGAGCTGCAGACAAAGGACAAGGTCCGGTTCTTCAAGACACCAGATTCGGTTCTGAAGCGTCAGCTGGAGCTGTACGACGAGGTTGCCAAGAAAAAGGCCGCAGAAAATCCGCTGTTTGCCGAAATCCTGCAGTCACAACTGGCGTTTGCCAAGCGTGCGACACGCTGGGAGCAGGATACGGTGGTCAACCGCAAGATGGCCTTTGATCACTATTGGGGCCCTAACGGCGTGGGCACCAAGCTCTGACATTCCGGACTTGAGGAACAGACATGGCCTGCACGACATGTGCAGGCCATCGCCCTTTTTGGCTGGGAGCGGTCATGACCGTTGAGCGTATCTTGCACACCTGTGACGGCATCAGCACCTTCTTCGGCAAGCTGGCTGCCTGGTTGATTGTCGGCCTCATGCTTCTTGTCTGCGCAGAGGTTTTCAAGCGCTATGCGCTGAATGCGCCGACCGCCTGGATCTTTGACGCCAGCAACATGCTGTACGGCTCGCTGTTCATGCTGTGCGGTGCCTATACACTCGCCCAAAATGGCCATGTGAGAGGCGATTTCCTCTACATGTCGATGAAGCCGCGCACGCAGGCTTCACTCGATCTGGCGCTGTATATCCTGTTTTTCCTGCCTGGCATCTGCGCTCTGGTCTATGCGGGCTACGACTATGCTGCCGATTCCTGGCGCATCAACGAGCACTCCAACGTCACGGCAGACGGCCCTCCGGTCTATCATTTCAAGACGGTGATCCCGGTTGCCGGCGCGCTGGTGCTGCTGCAGGGGCTGGCCGAAATCCTGCGCTGCATCATGTGCCTGAAAACGGGAGAATGGCCCAGCCGCCTCAAGGATGTGTCCGAGATCGACGTTGTGGGCGAACAGCTTGCAGCCAGCGAGCATGTGGACGAGGCGACCCGCCTCGCCGCGATCGAACGAAGCCACAGCATTGATGAAACGGCACGCCAGCGCGGCCTGGGCGGAGACAAGCAGTCATGAGTGATCCAGCCCTTGGCCTGAGCATGCTCGGCCTCATCGTTGTGGTCATCATGCTGGGGTTCCCGACCGCCTTCACCCTGATGGGGCTTGGCATGCTGTTCGGATATGTCGCCTTCTATGATCCGTCACAGGTCTGGTTTCAGAACAGGATCTTCGACCTGATGGTGCAGCGCACCTATGGCGCGATGACCAATGACGTGCTGATCTCGATCCCCCTCTTTGTCCTCATGGGCTACGTGATGGAGCGCGGCGCACTTGTGGACAAGATGTTTTATGCGGTGCAGCTCGCCTTCCGGAATGTCCCGGCTGCGCTTGCTGTCGCAACGCTGCTGGTCTGCACGTTCTGGGGGATTGCCAGCGGTCTGGTGGGCGCGGTGGTCGTGCTCATGGGCGTGATCGCCCTCAACCCGATGCTCAAGGCCGGTTATGATGTGCGGCTTGCAGCGGGTGTCATCACGGCTGGCGGCACGCTTGGAATCCTGATTCCGCCTTCGGTCATGATCATCGTCTATGCCGCAGTTGCTGGCCAGTCAGTGGTGAAGCTTTATGCCGCTGCCATGTTTCCGGGCTTCTTTCTGGCCTTCCTGTACCTGATTTACATCATCGGCTGGGCTTTGCTCAACCCGAAGGTCGCGCCAAAGCTGCCGGAATCCGAAACGCGCATTCCTGTTCCCGCGTGGACTACCTCGCTGCGTGATGCCTATGGCTTGACCAGACCGGGGGCCAGCGCGGCCGAACCAGGCATGTTTCTGGCGCTTTGCAAGGCGGCACTAAGCCCTGCAAAGGGGCTGGGCATTGTTCGCGATGGCAGCAACATCACCTATCGCAATATCGTGCGGGCACTTGCCTATGCGCTTGTGCCGCTGACCATCGTGGCTGTCACCCTTGCCGTTGTCTGGTGGTATGTGGTGATCCACCAGCAGGCTGGCGTGGTCGAGGCCGTCACAGCCGTCGAGCAACTCGGCACGCCAGGGCTTTCAGCTCCCGAGCCGACTGATGCGGAAAAAGGCCCCGCGGCGGCCTTCTATTGGTGGTTTGGTGGCATTGCGCTGGTGGCTGGCGCGATCATGACAAGATACTATCTGCGGATGTCTCCGGAACGGCTCGAGGTCATCAGGCTTCTGACGGATTCGGTTGCGCCACTGGGCATTCTCACGGCGGTCGTTCTCGCCGTCATCCTGTTCGGGATCACAACGGCCACCGAATCGGCGGCTGTCGGCGCTGCAGGCGCATTTTTGCTCGCATTTCAGGCCAGAAGCCTGAACTGGAAACGCATCAAGGAAGCCGTCTTTCTGACAGCCAAGACCACATCGATGGTGTGCTGGCTGTTTGTCGGCTCTGCCATCTTCTCGGCAGTCTTCGCGCTTCTGGGCGGTCAGGCGCTGCTTGAACGATGGGTCCTGTCGCTGGATCTGTCGCCGCTTCAGTTCATGATCGTGTCGCAGGTAATCATCTTTGTCCTTGGCTGGCCATTGGAATGGACCGAGATTATCGTGATCTTCGTGCCGATCTTCCTGCCCATGCTGAAGCATTTCGGCATCGATCCCATTCTGTGGGGCGTCCTGGTGTTCGTGAATCTGCAAGCGGCGTTTCTGTCACCTCCGGTTGCCATGTCGGCATTCTATCTGAAAGGCGTGGCTCCTGCGCATGTCACCATCAACCAGATCTTTGCTGGAATGATGCCCTACATGCTGATCGTGATCCTGTGCATGGTGTTCATGTATATCTGGCCAGGGCTGACACTGTGGCTGCCGCAATATCTGTATGGCGGCTGACCATGTTCTGCCGCGCCGCGGGTTTGAAACGCTGGTGTGAATGCAAAAGCCTTCGCGCTTGCGCGCTGCAGCATGTTCGGTTATGTCCGACTTACTGATTGCCTCGGCTGGGGGCTGAAAGAGTGCGTGTGACATTGGTTGTCAGTCACGCGAGGGGTTTTCCCCGACATTCCTTGTCTCCGCCTTCGACAGCAAATCGGGCCTTCCATGCGCCGTTTGTGTATGGGATTTGGCTCGAAGGGCTCTGCGCCGGGCAGCAGCAGTGAAACATAAAGGAAGGCCAATGGCATTTTACGAACATATCTTCATGGCGCGCCAGGACGTGAGCGCGCAGGCTGTTGAAACCCTGATCGATCAATTCCGCGGAATTGTCGAAACCGGCGGCGGCAAGGTCGGCAAGGTGGAATACTGGGGCGTGAAGTCCCTCGCCTACCGCATCAAGAAAAACCGCAAAGCACATTACTCGCTGCTCAACATTTCGGGTCCGGCATCTGCCGTGGCTGAAATGGAGCGCCAGATGCGCATCAATGAAGATGTGCTGCGGTTCATCACCATCCGTGTCGAAGAGCACGAAGAAGGCCCGTCGGCCATGCTTCAGAAACGCGAGCGTGACGAGCGCCGTGACCGTGAACGTTTTGGTGATGACCGTCCGCCGCGCCGCCGCGATGAAGACGAAACCACTGGCGAGGAGTTCTGATCATGACCGCAGGTGCACGTCGCCCCTTCTTCCGCCGCCGCAAGTCCTGCCCGTTCTCGGGCGAAGGCGCTCCGAAGATCGACTACAAGGACGTCAAGTTGCTCTCGCGCTACATTTCCGAGCGCGGCAAGATTGTTCCGTCCCGCATCACGGCCGTTTGCGCCAAGAAGCAGCGCGAACTGGCAACCGCCATCAAACGCGCCCGTTTCCTGGGCCTTTTGCCTTACGTGATCAGCTGATGTGATCCCGTCATTGCGAGCGTAGCGAAGCAATCCAGTCTTGTTCGCTTGCTTCTGGATTATTTCGCTACGCTCGCAATGACAACGAACGTCGCCCGGCGGTGTAACCCCGCCGGGATCGTTGAAGCGGACCACGCTTCTCACCCTGCCGGAATGGTCCGAGCAGCGGGACAGCAGGACTTGATGATGGGCTACCTTATTGCCGGCATCGGCGCAGGACTTGTGTCCGCGCTTCTGTTTGCAGTGGTGATCACAGGATCGCCGCTGGCCTTTTTATTGTCATATGCCGCTCCCCTTCCGATTTTCATTGCCGCCCTAGGCTGGCGTCACCGGGCCGGACTTGTCGCAGCCTTTGCTGGTGCTGCCGCCATTGGCTTTGCGCTCCGCTATCAGGCGGGTCTTGCCTTTGCCATCGGCATTGCGCTGCCCGCATGGGGCATCGCGTTTCTGGCCCTGCTTGGGCGGGTTGATGATCAGGGCAAGACAGAGTGGTATCCGCTCGGCCGGTTGATGCTTTGGATTGTCGGCACGTCGGCCCTGGTCACTCTTGTAGGTGCCATGGCAATTGCCGGAAGCCATGAGGCGTACATTGCCGCCATGCAGCGCTCGATCAGTGCCGTTCTCTCGGGTTCCGTACCGGGATTGGCTCCGCCTCGCCTGCCCGGCGGTATGAAGATCGATGATGTCGCAGCAACGCTGGCCACCTGGGCGCCATTTCTGGCAGGCGCATCGTTTGTGCCGATGCTGAGTGTCAATCTGTGGATGGCCGCAAAAGCTGTCCACATGTCTGGCCGCCTGCCACGTCCGTGGCCGATGATGGCATCGCTCAACCTGCCGCTTGAAGCGCTTGGCGTGATGGTGGCTGCGCTTGTTCTGGCGTTCATGCCGGGCTTTTTCGGTTTTTTCGGCATGGCCGTTCTTGGCGCACTTTTCTCGGGTTTCATGCTGAACGGGTTGGCAGGCATCCACGAGTTGTCGATGGGCCGACCGATGCGGACAGGTCTGCTGTTCGCGGTTTATCTCGGCCTGCTGATCGGTGCGACCATTCTGGCACCATTGCTTGCGATCTTCGGCTTTCTCGATTGCGCGTTTCGCCTGCGGGCGCGACGCGGAACCCGCCCCCCTTTCAACCCACCCACCACCTGAATCTCTAGGAGAAGACCCATGGAAGTGATCCTGCTCGAACGTGTTGCAAAGCTTGGCCAGATGGGCGACGTCGTGCGCGTCCGTGATGGTTATGGCCGGAATTTCCTGCTCGCCCGCGGCAAGGCGCTGCGCGCCACCGCAGCCAACAAGCAACGCTTCACGGACCAGCGCGCCCAGCTCGAGGTGCGCAATCTTGACACCAAGAACGAAGCGGCAGCCGTGTCCGAGAAGCTCGACGGGACCAGCTATGTGCTGATCCGCCAAGCTGGCGATTCCGGCTCGCTCTATGGTTCGGTCACGGCGCGCGACGTTGCCGCTGTTCTCCACGATGGCGGGTTCACGGTCGACAAGGGCCAGGTGATCATCCCCAAGCCCATCAAGACCCTGGGCCTTTATACCCTCGCCGTCGTGCTGCACCCGGAGGTCGAGTCCAAGATCACGATCAACGTCGCCCGCAGCGCGGAAGAAGCAGAGCGCCAGACCCGCGGCGAAGCGACGAATGTACGCGAGGAGTTCAACCTCGATGATCTCGGCCTTGAAATCGGCGCAGCGCTGGCGGAAGCCGGCCCGAACGCTGAAATGTGAGGTTTTTCGCAACGCTGCAAAGACGTTGCGACGAAACTGTCACACGCAAGGAAAGGCCGCTTTTGGGCGGCCTTTTTTGTTGCCCCTGTGAATTGGTGTGTACCCCGTTTTTGACCTTTCGCAGCCGCATCATCCTGCGCCATTCGGGAGCCGACGTGCAGCGCCTGCGCCAGGAGCTCGAGAAATTCTTCGACGAGG
>JANMIB010000083.1:0-5000 GCA_031375605.1 Allobosea sp.
GAGGCATGGGCGGTTAGCTCAGTTGGTAGAGCATCTCGTTTACACCGAGAGGGTCGGCGGTTCGAGCCCGTCACCGCCCACCATGTTTTTCAACATGATGCCTTCTTCCCATCCGCCTTCGTGCCAACCGCCTTCTTGCCAACCGAATCGCCTGTTTATTTGTGGATGTCACAGACGTGCTCTCGTGTGCGGTTCGATCGCATTGACACAGACATGGCATGACGCGACCATCAGCTTGTCATGATGGCAGCAGGCAGGAGGCCGCATATGCTACGCTCCCTTTTGATGGCTGCTCTGTCAGCGTGCGGGCTATGTCTTGCGTCAGCCCATGCCGCAAACGCCATGAGTTTTTCGCTTGTGCAAATGGGAGGCGAAAACTGCCAGCCCGATTGCCAGAGCGTCATTGTCGCATCAGGTGAAATCGAACTCAATTCCGGGGAAGCGTTCGTGCGCTTCATCAAATCCGATGTCATGGGCCAGAAGGTCGCCAGCCTGATCATGATGTCGTCACCCGGCGGCAATGTCGTCGGCTCGATCAAGCTCGGCATTGCCGTGCGCCAGCTTGGATTTTCAATCATCGTGGGACAGGTCAGGTCCGGTTCATTTGTCACCGCACGCTGCTATTCGGCCTGTGCCTACACGCTCGCAGGGGGGCGCAGCCGCATCGTGCCGGAGGGCAGCGAGGTCGGTGTGCACAAGGCCTGGACGGCAGCAACCGGCCAGCAGGATCGCGTGGGCGGCGGCACGATCGACGCCCAGGTCAGAACCGAAGGATTTACACCGGTTCTGGCGCGTTATCTTCAGATGATGGGTGTCTCTGGGCAGCTCATGGCCCTTGCCGACGGCACGCCAAGCACCTCGATCCGCGTCCTCAGCCGAACAGAACTCAGCAAGCTGCGCGTGATAACGGGTGCCACTCCCAAAAAGCAGCGCCGCGCATCGTGATGCACGTTTGTCAGATGCCATGACCGCTTGACCAGCGCCGGGCTTCTCCGCATGGTCAGCCTCGAATCCACGAGGTGAATCATGCGATCAATCAGGTGCTTGTTTGCCGTACTGGTGGCGTTGGCAGGCTGTGCGTCATCAGCCCAGGCGATCACGCCGGCTGAACGACGCTTTGCAGGTTACGCAGCCAGCCCGTTGCCACATTGCTCATCATCCGAGGTGCTGGGTTATGTCACCAGCTGGTTTTCGTCGCGAGAAGCAACTTACTGGAACACAGGCCTGTCCATCGGTGGCTTTGACCGGGTCAAGGAGCAAGGCTTGCGTCCCTGGGGTGCCAATTTTGTGCCTCGCCGCTTCTGCTCCGCGCGTGCGCATCTGTCTGACGGGAAAATCCGGCACGTCAACTATTTCGTGCGCGAGAGCATCGGCCCCATCGGCAACACCTGGGAGGTGATCTGGTGCGTGATTGGACTTGATCGGCACCGCACCTATGCGCCCGGCTGCGAGCAGGCAACCGCATGGTGAGGCCTTCCGTCAGCCGCATGGTCTCCATGTCTCGCCATGTCGCAGTGGTCGTGATCGTCTGGCTTAGTGCCATGACGGCGGCATCCGCACAGGACAGGATCATTCGTGGCGGTCCTTCGGGAGAGTTCGATTTCTACGTTCTGGCGCTGTCATGGTCGCCGGGCTTCTGTTCACTGGAAGGTGACAGCAAGAACCGCGACCAGTGCCGGAACGGCTCAGGCCTGGGCTTTGTCGTGCATGGGCTCTGGCCCCAGAACGAGCGTGGATTTCCCGTTGAATGTGGTCCGGCTGGTCGCACCCCGTCCCGGCAATCAATGGATGTTGCTCGTCAGGTCTTTCCCGAAGAGGGTCTGGCGCGGCACCAGTGGCGCAAGCATGGTGTCTGTGCAGGCTCCAGCCCGACCGACTATTTCAACGATGTGAAAAAGGCGCGGGCGGCCATTGTCATTCCCTCGCAGTTCGCAAAGGTAGAGCGGACCCAGAACTGGGCTCCCATCGATCTTGAGCGGGCTTTCGTCGCGGCCAATCCGGGCCTGCGCACGGACATGATGTCGGTCGCTTGCCGCCGCAGCGAGTTGCAGGAGGTCCGCATCTGCCTGAGCAAGGATCTTCGGTCCTTTCAAACCTGTCAGGAACTTGATCGTGGTGGTTGCCGCACACGCGAAATCACGGTGTCTCCTGTCAGGTAGTTTAGGGTCAGGACCTGTTAATTCCCGGCTTTCTGCGCTGTGGATTTTTGGCCGTGGGCAGGCGCAAGTCCGCAGAAAACCATCCGGTTTTCAAGGGCTTGCAACGCACCGACGGGCAAAAAGCCACGCGCCCGGAGGGTTTGCCCAAAAGGACTCGCCTGCACGCAAACAATGCTCGCCAAGGCACCAAGCCTTGGCTTGTGCTTGTTTCCCCGCGTTCGAGACCTTTTGGACAAACAGAAAACCGGGAATTAACAGGTTCTGACCCTAGTCCTGATCATGCGACCAAGCCACGCGCCCTGCCTGACGGCCTGAAAGAATCCATGAACTATCGCCATGCCTTCCATGCGGGCAATTTCGCGGATGTCCTGAAGCAAGCTGTTCTGGCATGGATCATCACGTATCTTCAGAACAATCACGGCCCGATCCTAGTCATCGAAAGCCATGCTGGCGCGGGTCTTTATGACCTTTCGAGCGCTGCAGCTGCCCGCACCGGCGAGTGGCGCGAAGGAATCGGTCTTCTGGCAGAACCGCTTGATTCCACGGCCGAGAGCATCCTTGCGCCCTATCGTGCCGCTCTTGCAGCGTTGCGGGCGGGCCACGGCCAGCACACCTATCCCGGTTCGCCCTTGCTGTGCCAGCAACTCCTGCGCGCTGATGACCGCTATATCGGTGCAGAGCTGCATGGCGAAACCAACTGGCAATTGAACACGGCGCTGGCGAAGGACCGCCGCTTCAAGGTGTTGATGCTGGATGGCTGGCAGGCCTTGCGCGCCAATGTGCCGCCCAGGGAGCGACGCGGTGTCGTGCTGGTGGACCCGGCCTTCGAAGATGGCGACGAATGGGACATCATGGCCCGCGAGGTGCTGGCCGCATGGCGGAAATGGCCGACGGGCTGCTTCATGCTGTGGTATCCGCTAAAGAACCCGCGCCAGTCGGATTTGCTCGCAGATGATCTTGTTGATGCCGGTGTCACCTCGGCGCTGCGCCTTGAGCTATTCGTGGACGACCTGTTGACAGCTGACAAGCTGGCAGGGTGCGGGCTGATGATCATCAATCCGCCATGGACGCTCAAGGACAATGCCGATGCGCTGTTGCCAGCGCTGGCCGGGCGGTTTGCGCGCTCCAGGAAGGCTGGCTATCGCTGCGAGATGATTGCGGGCTAAATTTTCGTGCTATCAGTGGTGCTTCCTGCAATCCTCACATCAGAAATGCACCATGCACATCCTTCGTTCCGCTCCCGCATCTCCCTATGGCCGCAAGGTCAAGATCTGCGCTTCGCTGCTCGGCTTGACCGACCAGATCAAGATCATCGAGGCTGATACCAGCAATCCCGAAGATCCTTTGCGCAGCCAGAACCCACTCGGCAAAATTCCGACACTGGTGCTGGAAGATGGCAGCACGCTTTTCGACAGCCGCGTCATCGTTGAATATCTCGACAGCCTGGCGGGCGGCGGAAAGATGCTGCCGCGCGGTGCCAAGCGCTTTGCAGTGTTGCGCCTTCAGGCTCTTGCCGATGGCCTGTGCGATGCCGCGCTCGTCCAGGTCTATGAAGCCCGTTGGCGGAGCGAGAACATGCGCGACCAGAAGTGGCTCGATCATCAGGCTGGCAAGGTCGAACGTGCGCTCGCAGCGCTGGAAGCAGATGCGCCGAAGCTAACCAAACAGCTCCATGTCGGTCATGTCATGGTGGCCTGTGCGCTGGGTTATCTTGATCTGCGGTTCGCAGGTGCATGGCGCAAGAAGCATCCGAAGCTTCGCAAGTGGCTCGACAAGTTTGCAGCGCGCGTGCCTGCCTTTGAGGCAACACGGGTCAAAGGTTGACATCTGATCTGGATCATAAAAGCAAAAAGCGGGCTTGAGGCCCGCTTTTTCATGACATGTCCTGCCGCAGGCTCAGGCGCTCTTGACCTCGGCAGCCTTGTCCTTTTCCTCATAGATGTAGAGAGGACGCGCGTTGCCCTCGATCACTTCAGGGCTGATCACCACCTGGTTGACACCGTCCAGACCTGGCAGGTCGTACATTGTCTCCAGCAGGATGCCTTCGAGGATCGAACGCAAACCGCGTGCGCCTGTCTTGCGATCTATTGCCTTGCGAGCGATCACGCTCAACGCTTCGTCGGAGAATGACAGTTCGACATCCTCCATCTCGAAGAGGCGGCCATATTGCTTGACCAGCGCGTTTTTCGGTTCGGTCAGGATTTTCTTGAGGGCAGCTTCGTCAAGATCTTCGAGTGTTGCCAGAACCGGCAGGCGACCGACAAATTCCGGGATGAGCCCAAATTTCAGCAGATCATCAGGCTCGACCTCGCGGAAGATCGCTCCGGTGCGCCGGTCATCAGGCCCCTTCACCTTCGCGCCGAAGCCGATGGAGGTGCCCTGCCCACGTGCCGAAATGATCTTCTCGAGACCGGCAAAAGCTCCGCCGCAGATAAACAGGATGTTGGTGGTGTCAACCTGCAGGAACTCCTGCTGGGGATGCTTTCGCCCGCCCTGCGGAGGCACGGAAGCAACCGTACCTTCCATGATCTTGAGCAAGGCCTGCTGCACACCTTCGCCTGAGACGTCGCGCGTGATCGACGGATTGTCCGACTTGCGCGAAATCTTGTCGATCTCATCGATGTAGACGATGCCGCGCTGGGCGCGCTCGACGTTGTAATCGGAGGCCTGCAGCAACTTGAGGATGATGTTCTCGACATCCTCGCCCACATAACCGGCTTCGGTCAGCGTCGTGGCATCGGCCATGGTGAAGGGCACGTCGAGGATGCGCGCAAGGGTCTGCGCCAGCAAGGTCTTGCCGGAGCCGGTCGGGCCGACAAGCAGAATGTTGGACTTGGCCAG
>JANMIB010000108.1:0-7841 GCA_031375605.1 Allobosea sp.
AGCTTGGTCTCGACGATCTCGTTGTTGTCATAGGTGTCGTAAACGATCCTGATGCCGGTCTGGCGGGTGAAATCCTCCAGCACCCTGGGATCGACATAGTCGCTCCAGTTGTAGACGTTGACCACGCGGTCCTGTGAGGGAGGATTTTGCGCTAAAGTGATGCTTGTCATCGCAAAAAAACCTGCCATGGCCACAAGCAGGGGCGAGTAGGCGCGGCGCAGCGCAGCACTCAGGTTTGCTGGGAGAGAAACTTGATGCTGCACCATGGGACAAGCTCTGCGCGAAACGTGACGACGATACGTAAGGCACGCGCTGCCAGTGCGCAATCGTCTTGCGATTTGCGCTATGCGGGCTCAGCGATCATCTGCGGCAAGGCTTCCGCCCACATGGCTGCAGGCTGCGCACCGGACACACCGAAACGATTGTTGACGATGAAGAACGGCACGCCCTGCACGCCGATCTCCCCGGCCTGCGCCTCTAGCCGCGTGATCTCGCCATTGAGTGCGGGATCGGCGAAGGCCGCAAGAAGTTCAGCGCTGCCGAGGCCAAGACCTGGGAGACCAAGACCTGCACCGATATCGGTCAGCACTTCGATCTCGCCGACATCACGGCCCTGCTCGAAATAGGCGTTCATCAGCGCGCCCTTGGCGGCATTGCCCTGGCCCTGACCGGTCGCGAGGGCAATCAGGATATGGGCCTTGCGGGTGTTGGGCGTGCGCTTCACGCCTTGCCAGTTGAAAGCAAGCCCGTCATCCCGCGCGGCTTGCGTCAGGCGATCTTCGATCTCCGCGCGCTTTCCAGCACCGAACTTGGCCTCCAGATAGGTATTCCGGTCCATGCCCTCCGCTGGCATGGCCGGGTTCAGCTCGAACGGCAGCCATGCGATCTGTGCTTTATGCACGCCTGCCAGGGCAAGCCCGGCCTCAAGCCGCTTCTTGCCGAGGTAGCACCAGGGGCAGATGATGTCCGAATAGATGGCGATGTTCACGTGTGTCGGCTTGTCCAGCATCAGATGCTCCGCTTGCACGGCTCCTGTTCGGATCAGAATCTAGATGCGGTTTGCGGCGATGTCGCGATGGCAATGTGCCCGTTCCATCAGAACAGGCCCTCGATCCGGCCCTGTGCATCGATGTGGATGCGCTCTGCGGCCGGAACGCGTGGCAGCCCCGGCATCCGCATGATGTCGCCGCACAGCGCGACGATGAAGCCGGCCCCGGCCGACAAGGATATGTCCCGCACCGGCACGACATGGCCGGAGGGTGCCCCTCGCAGGGCAGGGTCCGCCGAAAACGACATCTGCGTCTTGGCAATGCAGATCGGAAGATGCCCGAAACCTGCCGCTTCCAGTTCGCGCAGTTTCTCGGAGGCCTTTGGGTCGAGGGCAATATCAGCCGCGCCATAGATGCGGGTGGCGATGGTGCGGATCTTGTCTGCCAACGGCATAGCATCCGGATAAAGCGGTGCGAACGGTTCGGTGCGCACTCCATCCGTCATCGCGACCACATGGCGGGCAAGCTCCTCCGTGCCTGCCGAGCCATCAGCCCAGTGGCGGCAGATGATCGCCTTCACACTGAGCTTGCCCGCGCAGAAGCTCTGGATCAGCGCATGCTCTGCAGCGGTGTCGGAGGTGAAATGGTTGATCGCCACCACGACGGGCACGCCAAAGCCGCGCACATTGCGCACATGCCGTTCGAGATTGACCAGCCCGGCCTGAAGGGCGTCGATGTTTTCAATGCCAAGTTCAGTCTTGCCGACACCGCCATGCATCTTGAGCGCCCGCACGGTCGCGACAATGACGGCGGCGGCAGGCTCGAGCCCGGCCTTGCGGCATTTGATGTTGAAGAATTTCTCGGCACCCAGATCAGCGCCGAAGCCTGCTTCGGTCACCACATAGTCCGCAAGCTTCATGGCAGCCTTGGTGGCGATCACCGAGTTGCAGCCATGGGCGATGTTGGCGAACGGCCCGCCATGCACGAAGGCGGGGTTGCCTTCCAGGGTCTGCACCAGATTGGGCGCGATCGCATCCTTGAGCAGGACACTCATGGCGCCTGGGGCATTGAGTTCGGCAGCCGTCACAGCACTCTTGTCGTGGCGCTGGCCGATCACCATCCGCCCGAGGCGCTGTTCGAGATCGGCGAGATTTTCGGCCAGGCAGAACACGGCCATGACCTCGGAGGCCACCGTGATGTCAAAGCCGTCTTCGCGGGGGAAGCCGTTCTTCGCCCCGCCAAGCGATGACACGATCGCGCGCAGCGAACGGTCGTTCATGTCCAGCGCCCGGCGCCAGCTGATCCGGCGCTGATCAAGCCCCAGCGCATTGCCCCAGTAGATATGGTTGTCAATCAGCGCCGACAGCAGGTTGTGCGCCGATGTGATCGCGTGGAAGTCGCCGGTGAAATGCAGGTTGATCTGCTCCATCGGCACGATCTGGGCATATCCGCCGCCCGCAGCCCCGCCCTTCACGCCAAAGCACGGACCCAGCGATGGCTCGCGCAGGCAGATCATCGTGCTCTTGCCGATCCGGCTGAGGCCATCACCCAGACCAACGGTTGTGGTGGTCTTGCCCTCGCCCGCAGGCGTGGGGTTGATGGCGCTGACAAGGATCAGCTTGCTTGTCTTGCGCGGGGGCAGCGCCTCCAGCCAGGCAAGGTCCACCTTGGCAATGTGGCGGCCATGGGGGCTGATGGCATCGGGCGGAATACCGATCCTGTCGGCAATGCTCTGGATCGGCTTGAGGCGCGCCGCGCGGGCGATCTCGATATCTGATGACATGCTGATGGTCCGATGCGTTGTTCCACCTTAGCTAGAAGAGCCAGCGCAAGGCGCAAGTCCGGCACAGGATTTGTCAGTGGATTGTGCATCTGCCTGCAGGCCTCACAATGCCCGAAAAGTTGCTCTTGCAAAGTCGAGTTCCGAAAGTTCCTCTCCCAAAGTTGCTCTCGACGCCGGAATGATCCCGTGCTGTTGACATGGGACGCTGCCCGCAGAAGGTAGCAAGCCGGATGAGGATCGCCATGCTCACAAGCCAGTATCATCAGACCTATGCCGCCTGGCAGGCTGCACCGGACGCGTTCTGGACAGAGGCCGCAAAGGCCATCGACTGGATCAAGCCGCCATCGGTCATCTTTGACGCTAAGGCGGGCCTGTATGGCCGCTGGTTTGTCGATGGCACCTGCAACACGTGCCACAACGCCGTGGACAGGCATGCCGACGGCGGACGTGGCGACCAGGCGGCGCTGATCTACGACAGCCCTGTCACGGGTGCCAAGCGGACCTTCACCTACGCCGAACTCAAGCATGAGGTGGCAACGCTCGCCGCCGTGCTCCTGGACATTGGCATCGCGAAGGGCGACCGCGTCATCATCTACATGCCGATGATTCCCGAAGCGGTATTTGCCATGCTGGCCTGTGCCCGGATCGGCGCGGTACATTCGGTCGTGTTTGGTGGCTTTGCGGCCAGGGAACTCGCGACCCGCATCGACGATGCCACACCAAAGGCCATTCTGGCGGCCTCCTGCGGCATCGAGGTGGCGAAGGTCATTCCCTACAAGCCGCTTCTTGATGGCGCGATCGAGCTTGCAACCCACAAGCCCGCACACTGCCTTGTGCTGCAAAGGCCCGAACTGGCCGCAGGCATGGTTGCAGGACGCGATCTTGACTGGTCCGGGCATGTCAGTGCCGCGAAGGCTGCCGGCAACACGGCGCCTTGCACCGAACTCAAGGCCACCGATCCGCTTTACGTGCTCTACACCTCAGGCACCACTGGCAAGCCCAAGGGCGTGGTGCGTGACAATGGCGGGCACATGGTCGCGCTCAACTGGTCGATGTGGAACCTTTACGGCGTCAAGCCGGGCGAGGTGTTCTGGGCTGCGTCAGATGTCGGCTGGGTTGTCGGCCATTCCTACATCGTCTATGCGCCGCTGCTGAGTGGCTGCACCACGCTGCTGTATGAAGGCAAGCCCGTGGGCACGCCCGATCCGGGTGCCTACTGGCGCGTGATCGCCGAGCACAAGGTGGTGGCGCTGTTCACGGCGCCCACGGCCTTCCGCGCGATCCGCAAGGAAGATCCGGAAGCTGCGCATCTCAAGCGTGAGAACCAACCGCATTTCCGCACCCTGTTCCTGGCTGGTGAACGCGCGGACCCCGACACGGTCAAATGGGCGGAAGAGGTGCTCAAGGTGCCGGTGATCGACCATTGGTGGCAAACCGAAACCGGCTGGTGCATCGTCGGCAACCCGGTGGGACTTGGCATGCTTCCCGTCAAGCATGGCTCGCCGACCGTGCCGATGCCCGGATATGATGTGCGCATCGTTGACGAGGCCTGCAATCCTGTGCCGGTAGGCCAGATGGGCTCCATCGTGGTGAAGCTGCCGCTGCCGCCCGGCGCATTTCCGACGCTGTGGCAGGCCGACGGGCGCTTTCACGAGGCCTACCTTGCGGACTTTCCAGGCTTCTACAAGACGGCTGATGCGGGCTTCGTGGATCGCGACGGCTATCTCTACATCATGGGCCGCACCGACGACATCATCAACGTGGCGGGCCACAGGTTGTCGACCGGCGGGATGGAGGAGGTGCTCGCGTCCCACCCCGCAGTTGCCGAATGTGCCGTGATCGGCATCGCCGATGCGCTGAAAGGTGAAGCACCCTGCGGCTTCGTGGTGCTTAAATCAGGCGTGACAACGCCACATGCAGAGGTCGAGAAACAGCTTGTCCAGCTTGTGCGGGACAAGATCGGCCCGGTCGCCGCCTTCAAACTGGCCGTGATCGTCCCGCGACTGCCCAAGACAAGGTCCGGCAAGATCCTGCGCGGCACGATGAAGAAGATCGCCGATGGCGAGGCATGGGCAATGCCCGCCACCGTCGAGGATCCTGTGGTTCTGGATGAGATCGCAGCCGTGCTGAAACTCAGGGGCGTGCCGGGCTGAAAACAAGCTCTTCAGCAGAAGCGCTCAGACCTCCTCGTCGTCGCGCTTGAGCTGCTTGAGCTTGCCGAAAACGGAGTCGGCGGTGTGGGCAGCAGGTTTGCGGGGTGCCGCATCCTCGTCAGGCTCGGCCTGCGTCGACACATCGGCTGACAGCAGTGTCGGCCCCAGTTCAAGTTCGACCTTCGGGCGGTCTTTGGTGGCGCGCGCGATTTCCAGGTCGAGATCAACCTGGGAGCACAGCCCGAGGCTGACCGGGTCCAGCGGGCTCAACTGGCTTGAATTCCAGTGCGTGCGTTCGCGGATCTGCTGGATCGTGTGCTTCGTGGTTCCAGCCAGACGCATCACGGCGGCATCCTTGAGTTCGGCATGGTTGCGCAGCAGCCACAGAATCGCGTTTGGACGGTCCTGGCGCTTGGAGACTGGGGTGTAGCGCGGGCCACGAATCTTTTTCATCTCGGGCACCCGAACCTTCGGCTCGGCCAGCTTGAGGCGGTGTTCGGCGTTGTGCTGCGCGCGCTCAAGTTCCTCGCGGGTGAGCTGGTTGGTGCCGATCGGGTCAAGCCCCTTGATCCCGGTTGCAACCTCGCCATCAGCGATGCCCTTGACCTCGAGCGGATGCAGTTTGCAGAAGTCGGCAATCTGCTCGAAGGTCAGCGAGGTGTTCTCGACCAGCCACACGGCGGTCGCCTTCGGCATCAGCGGTGCATTCTGGGACATCTTCAAACCTCCATGCCGACCGGCCCGATGGCCTTGAAGGCAATTGTGACAAAATCCGGCGTGCTTCTCTGGTGCGCCGAACCGGCTTGCAGGCCGGAGCGTTCACAACACCAACATGCAGGGAACGGCTGCCTTATAGTTGTCTCGCGCGTCGGTGTCCATGTGCGCCGGGGGGTGTTCTGAAAGATGATCGGGAGAATTCAGTTCTTTTGGCGCGAAATCCGTCCTGCACAACAAGGGCTGTGTCCCGCAACAGATCTTGATACTCTCCGCAACATGATATGTTTGCATCTGCAATGATGGCCGCGAGGTTCCGATGACGCTTTTTGGTGACGACGACAAACCCCGCAAACATGCTGTCCACGAGATCGGCCAGGATCTGTCTCAACTCTCCATTGATGAGATCGGGCGGCGCATCGAGGTGCTTTCAGCCGAAATCGAGCGGCTTTCCGAGACAAGGACAGCCAAACAGGCCTCCAAGAATGCTGCAGACGCATTTTTCAAGCCGCAAGAGTGATGGGCAATGCTGGTGCTACCGATATTTTCTGGCAGCTCACGGCTGAGCGTCTGGCCTGTTAACGCCTGATTAACACTTCCAGAGTATGAATATGAGGGTCCGGTTTCCGGACATCGAGTGGCTTGGGTCACTCTGTTTGACGCCTCCCTGTTGACCTTCGAGCCGCTTTGCAGCGGCTCTTTTTTTGTCTGCATGGCTCTGGGCATGGCTTTTTGGCGGATGCTCATCAGTGCTCGCCAGACTGCTCCAAGCTGTTAACCTTAACAACAGCTTAAAAAGCCCTTCATGCCATTTGGCGCTATCCTTGCGATCATGAAGGTCCGTCCGGCAGATTGCTCCAGTCTGGGGCAAGGCCGGTTCAAACCGGAGTTGTGTTGCGTCATGGTTGAAAATCTCAGATCTGTCGCTGTTCCATTCGGACGCAATTTCGTGTCGTCAGAAGCGTTCCGGACGATGTTCCGCGAAGGCATGCTGCTGGTCGAGGATACGGCAGCCTATCTTGATGGAACCGGACGCGAGGAATCCCGCGCCCTGCCGCGCGACGCGGCCCTGGCTTACGCAACCGAAAGCATGCGGCTGACCACGCGGCTGATGCAGATTGCCTCATGGCTGCTGGTCCAGCGCGCTGTCGCGGAAGGCGAGATCACCAGTGTCCAGGCACGCACGGAGAAGAACCGGGTCCGTATCGCAGACGTCAGCATCCCGACCGCAGACGCTGTGGTTGAACTGCTGCCGGCGCGTCTGCAGGAACTGATGGCGTCGTCCCAGCGCATGCAGGCCCGCGTTCAGCATCTCGAACAACTGGTGACAACGGATGAAGATGTCGCCGTCGCCCCCGCAACATCAGGCAACGCCGTTGCCAGCCAGATTGACCGGCTCAAGGCCGCGTTCGGATAGGCGAGATCATCACCGTCTGGCGCATTGTTCCGCCGCAAGAACGGCAATAACTTATGCGTGCCATGGTCAACGCGTCACAAAGGCATTTGCACAGCGTGCCTGATACAGGCACTGTTCAAGGGTGCCTGGACGCTGCTTTTGCCTGATCTGCTGATGTCTCCCGCATTCTGGATTTACGGTTCGCTGGCTGTCGCCTCTTTTGGTCTGTCCAAAGGCGGTTTCGTCGGTCTTGCCGTTCTGGGCTTGCCGGTATTTGCGCTGGCGCTTCCGCCACTCATGGCAGCGGCGATCCTTCTGCCTGTCTTGATGGCGCAGGACATGGTGACGATCTGGGCTTTCCGGCGCAACATCGACAAGCACAGCTTCGTGGTCCTTCTGATCGGCTGCCTGATCGGCACGGCCATCGGTGCAGCAACTGTCTCCTTCATTTCCGATGCGGGTCTCAAGCTCCTGGTGGGGGTCATCGCCCTCGCTTTCGCGGCAAACTGGTGGTTTCAGCGCCTGCGCGGCATCGCGGAAGGGCCACCCCGGCGCGCATCCGATGCTGCGGGAGTATTCTGGGGAACCTGGTGTGGACTGACCAGTTTTGTGGCGCATGCAGGTGCGCCGCCCTTGCAGGTCTACATGATGCCGCTGCGCCTTGCGCCTGCCGTGTTTGCAGGCACGCTGGGCTGGCTGTTTTTCGTCGTCAACATCGTCAAGCTCTGGCCTTATCTGCAACTGGGTCTGATCACGCGTGAAACGTTGCTGGCATCTGCTGTCCTTCTGCCGATGGCGTTGGCCAG
>JANMIB010000111.1:0-7897 GCA_031375605.1 Allobosea sp.
TTCCTCGTGACCCACAATGAGTCGATCTCGATTGCGGACTACTTCACTGTGAAGGAGAACGGCAAGGCGGTGTATCGCCCGACTTGCCATTATGCCTATCACCCGGCCAATGATGCGGTTTTGTCGCTGCACGAGATGTTCGGCAATGGCGGCAATATGCAGGAAGAGCACCACATCCTCGGTGAAAGTGAAATCGTCGACGGCATCGATGAACTTGGCGTCCTGCTCTATGGCCATGGCAAGAACGCCTACTGGTATGGCTCGCAGCTCTCGGTCGAGGAAACGCGCCAGATCGCGCCCTACCAGAACGCCACCGGCATGCAGGTCACGTCTGCTGTTCTGGCCGGCATGGTCTGGGCGCTGGAGAACCCGAAAGCCGGTATCGTCGAGGCCGACGAGATGGACTACAAGCGCTGCCTGGAAGTCCAGCTGCCCTATCTTGGACCGGTGAAGGGCTATTACACCGACTGGACACCGCTCAAGGATCGCGAAAAGCTGTTCCCGGAAGATGTGGACTACACCGACGCCTGGCAGTTCCGGAACATCCTGGTGCGCTGAAGCGCCGAACTCAGGCTAGATCATCCCGCATTGAGATGGAATCCATCTCAATGCGGGAAGATGATCGATCACAATAAGATAGAGCATTGCGTTTTCACAAAACTGGTACCCACTTTTGTGCGCAATGCTCTAACAAAAAAGCCCGCTTCAGGCGGGCATTTCCAGGTCTGGAAGACGGCAGTGTTCAGCGGATGCTGGGACCGTAGAAGCTGTTGGCGAACGGGTTGGGGCCGGCGAAACGGTCTGGCAGATTATCGCGGCCGAAATTGCTGATGCTGCCGAAGGCCGTGGTCGGCATGGTGTTGGCCACGAACAGATGGCGATCATAGCGACCGACCGGCACGATCTTGCCAGCATCCAGGAACGAGCGGCCCTCGACCTTGACGCGCAGCGGCGCACGCTTGGATTGGGCCTCGGCAGGCAAGGCTGCAAGGCTGGAGAGGGCTGCGATGGCGGTGACGGCAAGAACGAGGCGGCGCATGGTGAACTCCGAACGCTGATCAATGCAGCGAAAATAACATGCCGGGGTTAACGGATTTGATGCGGCAAGCTCAAGCGGAAACTGCCGACGGTCGCGGGATTGCGATCACGACACCGTTTTGACGTGTGATCTATCCGCCACTGCGCCTGAGTTGCGGAGTTGCCTGATCTGTATCGAGCCAGCTGGTCTTGCGCCCTGCCGCTGCCAGTTTGGGGCTGAGACATGCTTGCTGGCGGTTCAGTTCCGCCTTGCTGAAATAGCTGCGCAAGGCCCGGTCCTCGCCAGAGCCGACCAGGTTCAGCCGGTCGATCATGCAGGTGAGTTGCTGGCGGTCGGCGGCCCGCGCCGCGTTGCCGCAGAACCAGCCCTGAAAGCTGAAGGCTGCGCTCTCTGCCATGTGCCGAAACCCGATGCAGGAACGGCTGGCATTGCCAGCGTCCAGGACCATGTCGGCTGTCTCGATCAGGCCGAACTTGCTGGCTGTGGCAACCGTGTTGGCTGCGCGGGTGATGGCAAGGCCGCCCTCGGCTGCAAGGCGGGTCATGTCGATGAAAAACCCCGGACGTGCCGCCGCTGAACCATTGCGCACCGTGATGCTGGCATAGGCGGACGCAGTGGCAAACTCGCCCGCCCTGATCTGCTCCTCGCGCAGATGCGAATGGAGATCGCGGCGCGACTGATGCCGGATCTGCTGGCCACCGACATCGGGCAGGCCAAGTGCAAAGCTGGCCAGAGGACGCTGGACCATGACCCATTCAGGCATTTTCAGGCGCTTGCCCTCATCCTGGTCAGGGATCGCGGCGGGAGTTTGCAGGCCATGCGCATGTGAACCAAGCGTGCCTGTGACGGATATGGGCTGGGCGGATGCCTGCGATATGCTGGTGTTGGACGCGTTGATCCAGTCCGGCACTGCGCTGGCGATCCAACCTGCGGACAGCACACCGCAACAGGCAGCAAAAGTGCGCCAGCCCAGTTGCATGGCCGCCCGCATCATCAGCATGAGACACGCGTTCATGAGGCGCGAGGCTGCGCGCCCCGCCGGTGCCAGCCATGCTTTGTCCACCCAGGTCATCAACACGCCACCCCGGTTCCTCGCAACGTCGATACAGCGCCCTGCTGAGGGAACCGCGAGATACACTGCGCAACCGGGATGACCCCTGGGTTACTGCTGCAGGCCTTTTCACAGGCAAGGTGAACGGGATGTCACGTTTCGTGGTTAATGCTGCGATCATCTGGCAAACCGACATCAAGGCTTGCGTCCGGTTGTGGTCTTGGCGTGTATGCGTGATATGGTTTGTGCCATGCAGCTGATATTGATCCGGACATGCGAGACGCCATGACCCAATCTGTTCCTGTCGAGGCTGGACTGCCTGCAAACACACGCCCGGCAGAGGCGTCAAGGCTGTCCAAGCCCGTCCGCTACACGATACGGATGCTTGTTTTTCTCGCGCTGGTCGGGTTTACGGCATTCATCCTCTACAAGCCGATCACGTCTGCTTTCATGGCCAATCCGGGGCTGAACGGCCTGATTCTGGGCTGCTTGCTGGTGGGCGTACTGGTTGCGCTGCGCGAGGTCTGGCGTCTTCAGGTTGAAGCTGTTGCCGGCAATGCCCTTCAGGGCGGTGCGGTTTCCGGTGATGTCGGCGGGTTGCCGATCCTCGGGCCATTGCTGCCCGCTCTCCCGGCCCTTCAGCGGCGCGCGCTGGTGCCAAGCCAGTCTGCCACCATCCTCGAATCGATTGCGGTCAGGCTCGACGAAGGCCGTGACACGCTGCGCTATCTTGCGGGCCTTCTGGTTTTTCTCGGGCTGCTCGGTACCTTCTGGGGCTTGCTGGAAACCGTGAGTTCGGTCGGCAACGTGATCAACACGTTGCGCACGGGCGGAGAGGCTGGCGTGCTGTTCGAGGAATTGAAAGCCGGGTTGTCAGCGCCTCTGGCGGGCATGGGCCTGTCGTTTTCCTCGTCGCTGTTCGGAGTGGCCGGCTCGCTCGTGCTGGGTTTTCTTGATCTCCAGCTCGGGCAGGCGCAGCGGCGTTTCCGCACCGAGGTCGAGGACTGGATGGCAACGGGGCTTGGCACGAGCCAGATGGCCACATCACCGGGCGTTTTCATGCCGTCCCTGCCTTCGGCCAGCGCCGTGCCGCCAAACTTTGCCTCGCTTGGGCCTGACGTGGTGACGCAATTGCAGAAAACCGCACAAGTCCTGTCGGAAAATGCCGGAAGCGGGCGTCAGGCGACACAGGCCATGGCCAATCTTGCCGAAGGCATACAAGGACTGGTGCAGCACATGCGCTCCGAACAGCAATTGATCCGTGACTGGGTCGAGGCCCAGTCACAGCGCGAGAAGGAGACGAGGCGGCTCATGGAGCGCCTTTTGTCCGAACGCACGCGGGCGGACTGAGCGGTGGCGCTGTCCCGCACCAGACGACGAGACGGGGCTGACTACTGGCCCGGCTTCGTCGATGCACTCTCGACATTGCTGATCGGGATCGTGTTCCTGCTGTCGGTGTTCGTGCTGGCGCAGTTCTTCCTGAGCCAGGAAATCACCGGCAAGGACACGGCCCTTCGGCGCCTCGAAAACCAGGTCTCGGAACTGACGGACCTCCTGGCGCTGGAAAAGACCCAGACGCGCTCGGCCGAGGAGAATCTCGCGCTCCTGCAATCGACGCTGAGCCGGACAGACAGCGAGAGGGCGCGCATCCAGGGCCTTCTCGATGGCGGTTCGGGCGCTGCCAATGCGGCACAGGGGCGTGCTGCCCAGTTGCAGGGTGCGCTCGATGCCGAGAAACAGCTGTCGCAGCGGGCACAATCGGCTGTTGACCTGCTCAACCAGCAGATTTCCGCGATGCGCCGCCAGCTTGCCGCCCTTGAGGAAGCGCTGGCCGCATCCGAGTCGCGCGACAAGGAATCGCAAACCCGGATTTCCGATCTTGGCAGCCGCCTCAATGTGGCGCTGGCGCAACGTGTGCAGGAACTGGCGCGCTACCGTTCGGACTTCTTCGGGCGCATGCGGCAGATATTGGGCACCCGCCCCGACATCAGGGTGGTCGGCGACCGTTTCGTGTTTCAGTCCGAGGTGTTCTTTGATGCGGGTGCCGCCGTGCTCAAGGCGGAAGGGCAGGCCGAACTCGACAAACTTGCCGCTGTGCTGGCTGATATTTCGCGCGAAATTCCGCCTGATATTCCGTGGATTGTCCGGATTGACGGCCATACCGATGCGCGGCCCATTCGCACGGCGCAGTTTCCGTCCAACTGGCACCTCTCCACGGCGCGTGCCGTGTCGGTGGTCGAATACATGGCCAGCAAAGGGCTGCCTGCGGAGAGGCTGGCTGCCACCGGCTTCGGCGAATTCCAGCCGCTTGAACTTGGCACGAACGACGAAGCCTATCGCCGCAACCGGCGCATTGAATTCAAGATCACCGAGCGATGAGCGAAACCGGGACCATGGCGCCCCCGCCGCGCATTGCCGACATGACGCTCGACAACTGGCGGGCCGTGATCGACCTGTGGGTCGAGGCGTGGAGCAAGACCATGCCGCAGATCGATTTCGAGGCGCGGCGCAACTGGCTGATCGGACAGCGCGCCGCCTATTCGCGTGACGGAACGCGGGTCAGGGTCGCCCTCGACCGGATGAGCGAGATCGTGCAGGGCGTCATCACGCTGAGGCCGCGCGATGGCTATATCGACCAACTGGCCGTGGCCCACCAGAACTGGGGCGGCGGCGTGGCGCAGGCGCTGATCGCCGATGCGCGGCGGCTGTCGCCAAAACAGCTCTACCTGTTCGTCAACCAGGCCAATGAACGTGCGGTGGCCTTTTACGAGAAGGCCGGTTTCCTGCGTTCTGGTGCTGCGGTCAACCTCGAGTCCGGCCTGTCAACCTGGCGCTACCAATGGGCTCCTGCCTGAGCTGCCTCGCACGCACCCTCTTCTGCCACCTCACCCAGCCACCTCGCCCAGCCACTTTGCCTTGCCAGCTGTGCATGGCAGGGGTGATACGCGGTGAGGGACAAGCCCGGTCTCGCAGCGTAGAGCAGAAGCCCGACATTCCGAGTTGCCATGTCCTTTGATGTGATCGTGTTGCGCCTGACGCCACTTGCCTTTGTCCTGATCTGGTCAACAGGCTGGGTGGCCGCCGGCTATTCCGCGCCCCATGCCGATGCGCTGACCTTCCTCACCTTGCGCTTTGCCTGTGCGGCGGTCCTGCTGGGCATGATCTCGGTTGCTGTCGGTGCCGAGTGGCCGCGCGGGCTTCAGGGCTGGCTTCATGCGCTTGTGGCAGGCGTGCTGCTGCATGGCCTGTATCTGGCGGGGGTCTGGTGGGCGGTGCGCCATGGATTGCCGGCGGGCATCTCAGGTTTGTTGGCAGCCCTGCAACCGATCCTGACAGCCGCCTTCTCGCCGCTTCTGGCCCGCGAGCGGATATCACCACTGCGCTGGCTTGGCATTGCCGTTGGTTTTGCCGGGATAGCGCTGGTGCTGGCACCGAAACTGGCAGGCATCGCGCCGGGGACACTCTCGCTGGTCCTTGTGCCGATCCTGGCCAATCTGGCCGGAATGATCGCAGTGACGTTTGGCAGTTTTTACCAGAAGCGTTTCCAGCAGAGCGGCGATCTGCGCACCATGACAGCGGTGCAATATGTCGGGGCAACCTTCGTGACCCTGCCGCTGGCGCTCGCGCTGGAGCCGATGGTGATCAGCTGGAACCTGACCATGGTGCTGGTGCTGTTTTGGTCCGTGGTCGGGCTGTCGCTTGGAGGGATTGGACTTTATCTCCTGCTGATCCGCAGGGGCGAGGTGTCACGCACGGCGACCCTGATCTATCTGGTGCCGCCAGCAGTGGCGATCGAAGCCTATGTCCTGTTCGGGGAACAGCTCACAGGTGTCCAGATCTCGGGAATGGTCCTCACTGTGTTCGGCGTGGTGCTGGCCAGCAGGAAATAGCGTCGGCGCTGTCAAGATGCGGCAGGAGTATGCACCCAAAGCACGATCTTACGGCAGATTTCATGCTGGAATTAACGGTTCCGTGAAAGTTGGCTGCGATAGGATACGTATCGATACTTATATTATAATTCTGAGGCTTGCCTTTCCATGCGCCGAGACGACCGACAGCACCGCGCAGGATTGGGTATTGCCGTCTTCGGGTTAGGCCTTGCGGCACTTGCAGCAGGACTCGGTGTCTGGCTTCATCACGCATATCTAGAACGCATGGCATCACCACTTTGGGAGCTGCGCAAAGCCAGCGACCAGGTGCAGTGGGCCACCATCTTCGACGGGATCGAAACCTACAGTGCCATTGCCGGGTTCGGTCTTGGGGTCGTTGCCATGGCGCTAGCGGCGCTCGTCTGGCATGTGCGGCTGATCAAGGCTTCCGAACATGCGGTGACGCGTGCTCAAAGCGCTGTCATGATCGACCAGATGACGTGCTTGCTCAACCGCTCGGGCTTCTTCACTCAGGTCGAGGCTGCCCTTGCCATATCAATGAAGAACGGGTTGGGTGTCGCTCTCCTTTACATCGATCTGGACCATTTCAAGGGTCTGAACGACAGTTATGGGCATGCCGCTGGGGATGATCTTTTGCGCACCGTGTCACAGCGCTTGAGGGCCTTCGGCGGGCAGAATGTCATGGTCGGACGACTTGGCGGTGACGAGTTCGCCATCTGCATGCACGGTGTTCAGACGATGGAAGCTGCCGACACGTTGTCGCGGCGGGTCTGTGAAGCCTTGCATCAGCCATGTGATCTGGGTGGGCATCTTGTGGTTCCGTCAGCGAGCATCGGCTATGCGATGGCACCGGATGATGCCGACCGCATCACCGACCTGGCCCGCTTTGCCGACATTGCCCTTTATGCTGCCAAGGCTGCTGGACGCGGCACTTGGCGCGGCTTCGAGCCTTACATGATGCTGGAACTCGACCAGCGCCGCGAACTTGAAAGGCTTGTGCGCGAAGCCACGGAAACATCCAGTTTCGAGCTGAATTATCAACCGCTTGTAAGCGCGCATGATCAGCGTCTGACGGGATTCGAGGCGCTGCTCCGGCTCAGGACACCTGAAGGCCGATACATCTCCCCAACTGTGTTTATTCCGATTGCCGAGGACATCGGGCTGATCAAGGAGATCGGTGCCTGGGTGCTGACACATGCCTGCCACGCTGCATGCCTGTGGCCAGATCATCTCAAGCTCGCCGTGAACCTGTCACCGCTTCAGTTCCGCGATTTCAGCATCGCCGATACCGTGAAGGTTGCGTTGCGTGACACAGGATTCCCGGCTGCAAGACTTCAGCTGGAAATCACCGAAGGGCTTCTTCTGCTGAAGAGCGAAGACATCATGACCCAACTGGCCGTGCTCAAGGAACAGGGCGTGGATCTTGCCATGGACGATTTCGGCTCCGGCTATTGCAGCTTGTCATATCTGTGGAAGTTTCCGTTCGACACGATCAAGATCGACAGGTCGTTCGTGCAGGGGCTTCATGACCAGGCCGCCCCGACAGGCAGTATTCTGGCATCTGTGCTGCAAATGGCCCATTCGCTGCGTCTGTCCGTCACGGTCGAGGGCATCGAGACCGAGGAGCAGGCGGATTATGTACGCTCGCGCGGCTGCCACACGCTGCAGGGTTTCCTGTTTGGCGCACCGATGAGCCTTGGAGATGCGGCAGCGTTCATTGCCAAGGATCTGGCAAAGGATATCCCGGCCAGGTTTGAAATGGCGGCAAAGCCCCGCCTTATTGCCTGACCTATCCCCGAAGCCGGTACTTGATGAAGCCATCACCGCCATCGCCCGCCGGATCAGCCTTCAGCGAAACCGGCTTCAGTGCTGCCGAACCTGGCCCTGAGACGAACGTGACATTCACGGTGGCGGGCA
>JANMIB010000130.1:0-5809 GCA_031375605.1 Allobosea sp.
CGATTGCGGCATCGCCAACGTCAACATCGGCCCGTCAGGCGCAGAGATCGGCGGCGCTTTCGGCGGCGAAAAGGAAACCGGCGGTGGGCGCGAGGCAGGCTCCGACGCGTGGAAAGCCTATATGCGCCGCGCCACCAACACCGTGAATTACGGCACGACATTGCCGCTGGCACAGGGCGTGGTGTTCGATGTGGAGGGGTGATCGGTCATTGCGAGCGCAGCGAAGCAATCCAGCCTTTTCGCGGCCAACATCCCCTCATCCTGAACCTGTCGAAGGACGAGGGCTTCACCTGATGTGCCTCTGGAGCCCCTCCTTCGACGGGCTCAGGATGAGGACGAGGGGTTGCACGGTTGGATTGCTTCGCTGCGCTCGCAATGACGGCCTGACATCATGCTGACCACGCGCCTCACGACCCGCCTCGGCATCCGCCACCCGATCATCTCTGCCCCCATGGCGTTCGCAGGCGGCGGAGCGCTGGCGGCTGCCGTCACTCATGCTGGCGGGCTGGGCCTGATCGGCGGGGGCTATGGCGATACGGATTGGCTGAAGCGCGAATTTGGAGCTGCGGGAAATGCCCGTATCGGCTGTGGTTTCATCACCTGGTCGCTGGCCAGGAACCCAGCATTGCTGACACAGGCGCTGGCGCATGCACCCGCCGCAATGATGCTGTCCTTCGGTGATCCGCGCGCCCATGCCGCTGAGATCAAGGCGGCAGGGTCGCTCCTGATCTGCCAGGTGCAGACATTGCGCCATGCACGCGAGGCGCTTGAAGCCGGGGCTGACATCATTGTGGCGCAGGGAAGCGAGGCAGGCGGGCACGGCGCAAGGCGCGCAACCATGACGTTGGTGCCGGAGGTTGGCGATCTCATGAGCCGCGAAGCACCGGACACCTTGCTGGTGGCTGCGGGCGGCATCGCGGACGGGCGCGGGCTGGCGGCAGCCCTGGCCCTTGGGGCGGATGGCGTCTTGATGGGGTCGCGTTTCTGGGCGGCCTCCGAAGCGCTGACCCACCCCTTGCATCAGGGCGCAGCCCTTGCCGCATCCGGTGATGACACGGTGCGGCAGACAGCGACCGATATCGCGCGCGGCCTTGACTGGCCCGCAGAGTTCAGCGCGCGTGTGCTCGACAACCGTTTCGTGCAGGAATGGGAGCATCGCCCCGCGGAACACCGCGCCATGGCGGAGGCAAACCGTGCCGGTTATCAGGCAAAGGTGGCGGCAGGAGACCCTGACAATGTCGGTGTCTGGGTCGGCGAGGCCACGGGGTTGATCAGGGATGTGGTGCCAGCGGCTGCGATCATCGAACGCACCGTGCAAGAGGCCGAAGAGATCATCTCCCGGCTTGGAACACGGCGCAACCAGCGCTAAAGATACAGCTGAAACGAATTGCAAGAGGCCATCATCATGAGCGCTGTTCCACAAGCCAAGGCCGCCAAAGCCCCGAAGGCCGTCTATAGCTGGGAAGATCCCTTCTTGCTGGAAGATCAGCTGTCGGAAGAAGAGCGCATGATCCGCGACGCGGCCCGCGCCTTCTCAGGCGATGTGCTCATGCCGCGCGTGGTCGACGCCTACATGAACGAGACGGCTGCACCCGAACTGTTCCGCCTGATGGGCGAACAGGGCCTGCTCGGCGTGACGCTGCCGGAGGAATATGGCGGCTCGGGCGCGTCATATGTGGCTTACGGGCTGGTCGCGCGCGAGGTCGAGCGTGTCGATTCAGGCTATCGCTCGATGATGAGCGTGCAGTCCTCGCTCGTGATGTATCCGATCTATGCCTATGGCGATGAGCTTCAGCGCAAGAAGTACCTGCCCAAGCTCGCGAGCGGCGAATTCATCGGCTGTTTCGGCCTGACCGAGCCTGATGCCGGTTCGGATCCGGGCGGCATGAAGACGCGTGCCGTCAAGGTGGATGGCGGCTATGTGCTGAACGGCGCGAAGATGTGGATTTCCAATTCGCCTTTCGCAGATGTTTTCGTGGTCTGGGCCAAGTCGTCTGCCCATGGCGACGAGATCAGGGGCTTCATCCTTGAAAAGGGCATGAAGGGGCTGTCCGCTCCCAAGATCGGCGGCAAGCTGAGCCTGCGTGCCTCGACCACCGGCGAAATCGTCATGGACGACGTGTTCGTGACTGAGAGCCAGCTTCTGCCGAATGTCTCGGGCCTCAAGGGGCCGTTCGGCTGCCTGAACCGTGCCCGCTATGGCATCTCGTGGGGTGTGATGGGGGCCGCTGAAGCCTGCATGGCGCAGGCACGGCAATATGGGCTTGACCGCCACCAGTTCGGCAAGCCGCTGGCCCAGACCCAGCTTTTCCAGAAGAAGCTGGCGGACATGACCACCGAGATCGCGCTCGGTCTTCAGGGCAGCTTGCGCGTGGGCCGCATGTTCGACGAGGGCAAGCTCGCGCCCGAGGTGATTTCCATCGTCAAGCGCAACAATTGCGGCAAGGCGCTCGACATCGCCCGCATGGCCCGCGACATGCACGGCGGCAACGGCATCCAGATCGAGTATCATGTCATGCGCCATGCGGCGAACCTCGAGACGGTGAACACCTATGAGGGCACACATGATGTGCACGCGCTCATCCTGGGCCGCGCGATCACCGGGCTTCAGGCGTTCTTTTGATTGTCGCGCTGAAGGCAGGGCTGCTTTACGGAGCACTGGTCTTCTCGCTGGGTTTCGTGCTGGGCAGCCTGCGCGAACTCTGGTTTGGCCCGATCTTCGGGCGCGATGTCGTGGTGCTGGTCGAGGGGCCGTTCATCCTGCTGATCGCATGGTTGGTGGCATGGTGGCTTGTGCGGCGGGTGCCGGTGGCGCAGACCTTTTCTGCAAGGTTGGCGATGGGCGCTGCGGCCTTCGGCCTGGCCATGCTCGGCGAAGGCGCTGTCGCCGTACTCGGCTTTGGCCGCACGCTCGCCATGCATCTTGCAGCTTACATGACGCTCAAAGGCATGCTTGAATTGCTGCCGCAGCTTGCATTCGCGCTCTTCCCGCTGCTGCATCTGATCCGCGAAAGGTTCACCCGATGACCACCGCTCCCATCCGCATCGTCATCGCTGGCGCAACCGGCTGGGTCGGCAGGGCGCTCATCGCTGCCATTGCCGCCGCGCCTGATCTGGTTCTGGCGGGCGCCGTGTCCCGCCATGCGGCTGGCCGCGATGCCGGAGAGGTGGCTGGCATCGGCCCTCTTGGCGTCAAGGTCCATGCCACGCTGGCGGAAGCGCTGGTTGCGCCCTCCGATGTGGTGATCGACTACACCAAGCCCGATGCCGTGAAGCACCATGCGCTGACGGCGCTGGCGCATGGCCGCCATGTTGTCATCGGCACATCCGGGTTGACGGAAGTCGACTACGCCAAGATCAACGTGGCCGCCGAAACAGCCGGCAAGGGCGTGCTGGCCGCCGGCAATTTCTCCATCACCGCCACCTTGCTCAGGCGCTTTGCGCTGGAAGCCGCCAAGTATGTGCCCGATGTCGAGATCATCGATTACGCGTCGCCCAAAAAGCCCGACACGCCGTCGGGCACGGGCCGGGAGCTGGCCGAGTTGCTCGCCAAGGTCAGGCTCCAGGGCACCGCAAAGCCGGTGAGCGAGCTTGGTGGCGCGCGCGAGACGCGCGGCGCGGCGCTTGGCGAGCCTGTGCCCGTTCAGGTGCATTCTGTCAGGATGCCATCTTTCGTGCTATCCTGCGAAGCGATCTTTGGTGCGCCTGATGAACGGCTGGTGATCCGCCATGATGCAGGGTCGTCCGCCGCGCCCTACGTGGCCGGCACGCTGCTGGCGGCGCGCAAGGTCGCGGGCTTCATCGGCGTGAAGCGCGGTCTGGATCATGTCCTAACGTGACCTCAGCTGCGCTGCTCCCGCCACCGTCAATCCGGACTGTGACCACGGTTGATCTGTGGAAGGCGGCGGCGCTGCTGCTGATCTTGTGTGACCATCTGTGGTTTTATATCTGGCCTGGTCAGCTTTGGCTGACAGCGCTCGGGCGAGCGGCGCTGCCCATCTTCTTCTTCCTCATCGGCTTTGCCCGGACGCGGCATGTGCCATGGTTCTGGTGGGCAGCCGGCGCTGCGCTGACATCACTGGATCTGTGGCGTCATGGCGGGTTCGAGAACATCTGCCTCAACATCATGTTCAACTTTGCCATGATCCGCCTGGCACTGCCACTGATCGAAACGCACCTGATGCGGGCCTGGTGGCGCATCGCCCTGTTCGCAGTGGTGCTTGCAGCGCTCATGCCGCTTACGGGCCAGGTGGTCGAATATGGCACCGCAGGCTGGCTCTTGGCGCTTGTCGGTCTGGCGCATCGCCGCGCGCTGGATTCTGGCGGTGATCGGCAGCGTGATCCGGTCTGGCTCATCCGCCGTGCGCTGGGGGCGTTCGTCACCCTCGCCTATATCGGCATGGAGCTTCATGACTACGAATTCGGCGTCACCGAAACCTGGATCATGGCGGGTGGCGTCATCCTGGTCAGCGGCCTTCTGCTCAGGTTCAGGCGCGAAACTGTCTCTGTTCGTTTGCCATCCGTGCTCTCGGCCCTGGCCCGGCTGTGCGGACGCCGCTCACTGGAGATTTACATCGCGCAGATTGTCGTCTTGATGGGCCTGGGCCTGGCACTCGGCGTTGATGCCGCCGACGAAGACGGAGACGAGGAATGACGGTTGTCGAGGCCCCCCTTGCCGGGATCCGCGTTCTGGAACTGGCGCGCATCCTTGCCGGGCCATGGATCGGCCAGCTGCTGGCTGATCTGGGTGCGGATGTGATCAAGGTCGAAGCGCCCGAGGGCGACGATACGCGCGCCTGGGGGCCACCCTTTGTCGAAGCTGCGAAAGGCGAGCATCTGTCGGCTGCCTATTTCCACTCCTGCAACCGGGGCAAGCGCTCGATCACGGCTGATTTTCGCACCGAAGAGGGCCGCGCGCTGGTGATGAAACTGGCCGCGCACGCAGACATCGTCGTCGAGAACTTCAAGGTGGGCGGGCTGGTCAAATATGGGCTGGATTCAGCCGCGCTGAGACAAGCGTTTCCGAAGCTGATCTGCTGCTCGATCACAGGCTTCGGGCAGGACGGGCCTTATGCCGAGCGAGCGGGCTATGACTTCCTCATTCAGGGCATGGCAGGGCCGATGTCGGTCACCGGTGACGCGAATGGCCAGCCCACCAAGGCAGGCTATGCGACCGCTGACATCTTCACCGGCATGTATGCCACGGTCGGCATCCTCGCGGCCTTGCGCCAGCGTGACCGGACCGGGATCGGCGCTGTGCTTGATCTGGCGCTGATGGACACGCAGGTTGCCGTGATGGGCAACCAGGCCATGAACTATCTGGTCTCCGGCAAGCCCCCCGGCAGGCTCGGCAACGCGCATCCCAACATCGTGCCGTATGAGGTTTTTGCCGTGGCCGACGGGCACATCATCATCGCCAGCGGCAATGACGGGCAATACCGCAAGCTGTGCGAGGCCTTGGGCGAGCCCGGACTTGGACTTCACAAGGACTATGCCACCAACAAGGAGCGCATCCGCAACCGCGCCGTTCTGGTGCCGCATCTGGGCGCCCTGACAGCCCGCTTCACCAAGTCCGATCTGCTGGCAAAGCTTGAACAAGCCGGTGTGCCGGCCGGTCCGATCAACACGCTGGATGAGGTCTTTGCCGACCCCCAGGTCATCGCGCGCGGTGTAAAGCGCGATCTGCCCTCGCAGGCGGCCAAAGGCGGCACGGTCCCGACCGTTGCATCGCCCATCGTCATGGACGGTGTGCGCATGGTGTCGTCGCACCCAAGTCCGGGCCTGAATGAACACAACGCTGACATCCTGC
>JANMIB010000162.1:0-6389 GCA_031375605.1 Allobosea sp.
CGCCCGCAGAACCAGCGCTTTGCGCGTCTGCCCGGCGAGGGCAGCGGGGAGTCACCACGGCCGAACGTGACACCGCCACGCAGGCCAGCTGACGTCCGGCCGGATGCAAGCGCACCAAATCCGCCAAGGCAAAATCCATCAAGGGTTGAGCCGCGCACGGCTGCACGCCCGCCGGTCACGCGGCCTGAAGCGCCGCCAGCAGCGACGCCCCGCAGCGCTACGCCTGCCGTGCCGTTGGTTCGCGAGCCGCGACAGGTCGATCCATCCCAGGTCCGCGTCCCGCAGGAGGCAGACCGTGCGCCGCCGATGGCGCGCGGCCCGGCACAGCCAGCGCCAGGTGACACAATCGGAACGGCAAGGCCTGCTCCCGGTGCATCGCTTGTTGCGCCAGCCCCGCTGGACGATGCCGTTCGAAGGCCCAGCTTGCCGCCCACGAAGGACGTGCCTGTGACACCCCTGTTCTGAACAGCATGCACGACGAAATGACATGAAAAAGGTGCGGCCACAGCTGGCCGCACCCGTCACGTGTTCATCAGCACTGGTGTGGCGTCAGGCCGCCTTGCGAACAGCCTTCTGCCGAGAGGCTTCCTCTTCCACCCGCGCTTCGATCATGGTCGCGGATGCGCCCTTGCCGATCGGGATGTTGCGGGGCTTCTTGGCTTCCGGCACTTCGCGCACCAGATCAACATGGAGCAGGCCATGTTCCAGCGCGGCACCTGTCACATGGACATGATCTGCCAGCTGGAAACGGCGCTCGAAGCCGCGTGAGGCAATGCCCTGATGCAGAACGTTCGGGCGGGGTTGGCCTTCCGCCTGCTTTTTCTCGCCGCGCACGGTGAGGAGATTTTCCTTCACCTCGAGCGCCAGATCCTCATCGCTGAAACCTGCGACCGCAATGCTGATCCGGTAGGCGTTTTCATCGGTGCGTTCGATGTTGTACGGCGGATAGGTCGGGTTGCTGTCGGCAACCGAGGCCTGGTCGAGCATCGAGAAAAGGCGATCAAAGCCGATGGTCGAACGGTAGAGGGGGGACAAGTCAAAACTGCGCATGATGCACTCCTGTGAAGCTGCATGGTGAGCCCGCCCCATCTGGGCACGAGCCTGTTTCGATGTTCGCTGCGGCCTGATCAGGCCCGCAACAATCATGAGGTGGGCGTGCGGTTTTGGCTTTTCAAGAGGTCTGATCACAAGCCATAAAGCTTTCAGTGCTATATTTGTTGCGATCAATTTCAGCATCGGCAAGCTCATCGACATGGCCATGACCGACCTTTACGGCATCGACGGTTACCCCGTGCCATCCCAGGCGCAGGTGCTGGCTGTTACAGCCCGCGATGGCGTCGCGATCCGCACCGCCCGATGGAGGCCGACGACAAGAAAGGCCGTGAAAGGCACCGTGCTGATCGTGCAGGGGCGGGCCGAGTTCATCGAGCGCTACAGCGAGACAATCCAGGAGCTGAGGCGGCGCGGCTTTCATGTCACGACCTTTGACTGGCGTGGCCAGGGTGGTTCGGACCGGCTTGTCGCCAACATGCGCAAGGGGCATGTCCGCCGTTTTGGTGATTACCAGCGCGATCTGGAGGCTGTGTTCGCCGACGTCATGGCCAGGCTGCCAAAGCCATGGTTCATTCTGGCTCATTCCATGGGGGCGGCCATCTGCCTTGATGCCGCGCGGCAGAACAAGCTGCCCGTCAGCAGGCTGGTGGCGCTGGCACCCATGCTGTCGCTCTCCATGGTCAAGCGGCCAACCCTTGTGAAGGCAACAGCTTTCGTTCTGGACAGTCTTTTCCTTGGCAAGTCTTTCGTCCCTGCAGGTGGTGAAACGCCTCTGGCGACCCGGCCTTTCGCCAACAACCGGTTGACAAGTGACCCGGAGCGCTATGCCCGCAATGCGCATCTGTCCGCCCTGCGCCCTGAACTGTCCATCGGCGATCCCACGATCCGCTGGGTCCGCGAGGCTTTTCGTTTCATGGACCAGATGGCGCTGCCAGATGTGCCGCTCGACATCAAGGTACCGACGCTGGTGATCGCCGCTGGCCGTGACCCTGTGGTGTCGACGCCGGTGATCGAGCGCTTTGCCGCCCGCCTCAAGACAGGGCTTGCGGTCGTGCTGCCCACCTCAAGGCATGAAATCCTTCACGAGACGGATGATGTGCGGGCCAGCTTCTGGGCCGCCTTCGATGCGTTCGTGCCGGGCGAGGCTGCCGCCACGCAGCTCGTCAGCACCATGGCCCAGGCCTCATCTGTTGAGGATGGCAAGCGCGGCATCGTGGATACGCCTGTCACCTGATGCGATGATCCTGCCGCCCTTTGCTGCAGGGCCTCCATCCCAGGTGGTGACGATGCCGCCCGCGCCCTCGATGATCGGGATCAAGGCCACGATGTCATGAGGCTGCAGGCCCGCCTCGATCACAATGTCGACATGGCCAGCGGCCAGCATGCAGTAGGCATAGCAATCGCAGCCGAAGCGCGTGAGGCGCGCGGCCTTCTCGACAGCCTCGAAACGCTTGCGGTCTGCGGGCACAAACAGCCGCGGCGACGTGGTCATCACGGTTGCCGCAGCAAGATCCGCACAAGCCCGCGTGCGCAAAGTGCGCTCGCCATCAGGCCCGACATAGCGCGCCGACTGGCCATCACCGGCATAGCGCTCACGGGTGAATGGCTGGTGCATCATGCCGTAGGCAGGCGTGCCCCCGCGCGTCAGGCCAATCAGCGTGCCCCAGACCGGAAGTCCGGAGACAAAGGCGCGTGTGCCATCGATCGGATCAAGCACCCAGACAAACTCGGCTTTCGTGTTTTCCGAGCCGAACTCCTCGCCGACGATCCCGTGGGCCGGGAACGTCTCCTTGATCATGCGGCGCATCACCATCTCGGCGGCACGGTCGCCTTCCGTCACCGGATCGAAACCGCCATCACCTGCCTTGTTCTGCGTCATCATCGCCGTGCGGAAAAATGGCATGATGGCCTCGCCCGAACGGCTGGCCAGGTCATTGACGAAGCGCGCGAAATCGACGGCTGACATGTCTTGGATCCTTTCGGGCGGGCCTTGTGCGCCGGACGCAGCGCGCCCCTCCGCAGTAGAACAGCCCGGTGCGAATGGGAATCCGGAAAATCGCCTGATGACAGGGGGATGATCGGGGACAAGCCGGTGCCACTTGACATCAAACCGCAGTTGTTCTTCTTATGTTCCAAGAACGGAGAACGAACATGGCAACTCTGGCATTTTGCGAATCCGAACAGGTGACATTCCAGTTCGAACCCTTGAACCAGCCGCAGGAGCTGCCCCTGCGCTCCCTGGCCAGCTGCCACACCAGCCGATTCACCGCCTGGCGCGGCCGGTCTGGGCGGCGCTATGTGGCATCGTCGTTCAAAGTGTCTGACAGCGATGCCCTGTCCTTCGCCGACAGCGTGCTCATCGCGGTCGGCCATGACCGCGGCATTATCAGCGTGCGCGATGCCGGGCCTTGGGGGATCGAAGCCGCCGTCACCCGCTGGCGCGACGAGGTCGTTGCGGCAGGCGCGCGCGAAATCCATGTCCATCTGATTGCATCGACACCCGATGATCGCCGCAAGGCCGTGGCGGACCTGACGCCCGTGCATTGAGGCAAGGACTTTCGCTCATGCGCGGCTCTGAAGCTGCCGTGACAGCCAGGTCAGTGTCGGGTCATCGACACCCAGCTCGTGCAACTGGGCATGGGTGTTGAGAACATAATCCGGATTGGGGCCTGAAATGCCTCGTCCCTGGCTGACAAAGCGGAGCAGTTCGGTCCGGTCCAGGCGGCCCGCATATTGGGCGTGGCCCTTGTCGATGATGTAGGTCAGCGCCAGCTTTCGGCTGCCGTCAGCCAACGTCACGGGGATGATCCTTTCGACATAGACCGACGTGACCTGCTCGCGTTCGCGCAGATAGGCAATGGTCTGTGCGGCATGTGCCGGGCTGACCCTGTAGGCAAGCCCCTTGCACGAGCCGCCCCGGTCCAGCCCCAGAACCAGCCCGGGCTTGTCCGACGTTCCGCGATGAACATGCGAATACACGCACAAGGCACGGTGAAAACCCGCGACGGTCGCGACGTGCCTGTCCTCGAAGGGAAATCCCGGACGCCACATCAGCGAGCCGTAACCAAAGACCCACAGATCTTGCAGGGGCGGATGGACAGATTGGGGTGACGACATCGACATGGCCATGATCCATCCTGAATTAGGCTCGCACTCGCTGACATGGGGCGCTATCAAGAGGCCTCGGTTTCAGCAAGCAGGCAAATCGCCAGATGAACGATCACATTCCTCGATCAGGCCAGCCAGACACGTCTGTGGCTCCTCGTGTCGGCAAGCGGCGCAACGGCCGGTGGGGCCTTTACGTGCCGCTTGGCCTGCTTGCTCTGGTCATCGCTGGCTGGAGCGCCTTCTGGTTCGTGGCCAAGGGCGTGGTCGGCAACGGCATCGACAAGGCTATCGCAGAGGCCGGGCAGCGCGGAGATGTCTGGACCTGTGCCAATCGCAGCATCAGCGGCTATCCGTTCCGGCTCGAAATCCGCTGCTCGGATGTCACGCTGGCCCGGACCTCGGCGGCAGGCGTGGTCAGCCTGTCCACAGGCCCGCTTGTGGCCATCGGGCAGCCGCACACCCCGTCCCATGTCATCGTGCAGGCCGACGGGCCGCTGCGCGCCGAGCTGGCCGATGGCCGCAAGGTCGACGCGCGCTGGGAACTTGCAGAGGCCAGCCAGCGCCTGCAAGGTGGGCAACTGGAGCGGTTGTCGCTTGATGTCAAAAAACCCGTGATGACGATCAGCGGCGCGGGCGTGACAACCACCTTGTCATCGTTGGCACTCGAAGGCCATGTGCGGCGCAACACGGCCCGCCCGGCTGGTGACATGGCAAATGATCTGTTCGTGAAGGTCAGGCAGCTTGCCTCCGGCGATCTCGATGCGCTCCTGGGCGATGCCAATCCTTCCGATGTCGATGTCCAGATCACGGGCAGCCGTCTTGACCTGCTGGGCCATGGCATCACCGCGACCACACTCGAGACGTGGCGGGTCGCGGGCGGCAAGTTTGACCTGACAAGGCTGGCCTTGAAGAAAGGCATCAAGCAGATCGAGGCCAGGGGAGAACTCGTCCTCGACGAGCAGCGCCGGATCAGTGGCCGGATCGAGCCGTCCGTTGCCAATATCGACCAGTTTGCCGGTATCCGCCTGCGTGGCGGCGCCATGGATCTCGCCAGCGCGCTGTCAGGACGCGCGCCGCCCACCAGCACGGACGGGTTGAAACCGCTGCCGGCCATAGACCTGCGCGGCGGGCGGGTGAGCCTTGGCCCGCTCAGGCTGCCCTTGCCGCCGCTTCAGCCCTTGTACTAAATCATGATAACCTTGAGCATTACGTACTCATAAAACCGGTACCCGCTTTTGTGCGCAATGCTCTAAATGTTCCGGCGCAGCAGGAACACGGCCTGCTGGCCGAACAGGTTCCAGAACCACCATGGAGCCTTGACGCCGATGTCGCCACCGGCGGCATTGAGCGCCACTGCGCGTTCCTTCACGGCCCCGATCTCATCACACAGGCGCACGAAATCGCGGATCGTGCAGAAGTGGATGTTCGGCGTGTTGTACCAGGTGTCCGGCAGGTTTCCCGTCACCGGCATCTGGCCCTTGAACCCGATCTGCGCGCGGATGCTCCAATGGCCGAAATTCGGGAACGAGACGATGGCCCTGCGGCCGATCCTGAGCATGTTTTCCAGCACAAGGCGCGGTGCGCGCGTGGCCTGTATGGTCTGCGACAGGATGACATAGTCGAACACATCATCGGGATAGTCGATGAGGTCGGTGTCGGCATCACCCTGGATGACCGACAGCCCGCGCGCCACGCAGCCCGCGACGCCTTCACGCGAAAGCTCGATGCCGCGCGCATCGACATTGCGGCGGGACGCCAGAAGCGAGAGCAGTTCGCCGTCACCGCAGCCAACATCAAGGACGCGGCTGCCCGGCTCCACCATGTCAGCGATTAGTGAAAGGTCGATACGGACGTCGCTCATGCGTTGGTTCTCATGCGGAGAATCTCATAGGAGGCCCCGCGCCCGTGCCGCCGCGCCAATGAAGCCACGCAACGTGGCAAAAAGCTGTGGCTCATCCAGCAGGAACGCATCATGCCCCTTGTCGCTTTCCAGCTCGACGAAGGAAACCGACGCGCCCGATGCGTTGAGCGCATGCACGATGGCGCGGGAATCACGCGTTGGAAACAGCCAGTCGGACGAAAACGACGCCACGCAGAACCTTGTCTGCGAACCCGCAAAAGCCCGCGCCAGAACCCCGCCATGATCAGCCGCAAGATCGAAATAGTCCATGGCGCGGGTCAGGTAGAGATACGAGTTGGCATCGAAGCGCTCGACAAAGCTGACGCCC